>NZ_JACAEU010000060.1:0-38168 GCF_013388695.1 Fischerella sp. | reverse complement strand
TCTTAGTGTCTTGGTGGTGAAAAAAGAATTCTGGAAACACCCTTCGGGTTCGCCAGTCCCCCATCGTGACGGGAACCGCCAAGACGGGGGCTGGTCTCACCAAGACACTAAGACACAAAGAGGAAAATAGTCTTCTCTACTAAGATTTGGGAATGATGCGATCGCCAGTTTATTGACATTTGGGATTACTGAATTGGTGTTCTAGGGTGAGTAGGGGTAATTTGCGATTGCACCGCTTCATGATTGAGTTGTGCTAGCAGACTTTGAATATAAGTAAGGGACTCTTTTGTAATTTTAGTTTGCCCTTGCAACCATGAATTAGCACGTTCTTTTCCTTTTTGAACTGCCAAAATCAAGGCTCCCCAAGCCTGCACTTCCGGTCGGTTGGGGTTGACTTGCAATGCTACTTCAACGCGATTCCACAACCGCCCTGTATCTGCTTTCAGTAAGGTAGCAATTTCTTGGACATTCTGCGGTGATGCCTTAAATACTTGTAAAGCTTTCCCCCAGCGACCATCAATTAAATCTGCCAGTACTTGTTGGCTGGGACTTGCCCAAGTTGTATCTGCTTGGTTTTTGGTGAGTTGGGAGTGCCAGCGAATCACATCGATTTGCGCTTGCGCTGCTGCTGGCATTTTCTGCTTGCGTTGTTTTTGGATAAATTGCAACCATTCCCAAGCGGGTGTCCACAATCCGCTACGGGCAATTTGGAGGGCATTTTGATAAGTGGAATCTTTGAGGGCAGGTGATTGCAGAGATATTTCTTCGAGTTGAATCACAAAGTTGACTGGTTTAACTTGATAGATGTGTAATTGGGGTTCCAAACCGACTGTTTTATCGACAACTAACTCTTTAGCACCTCCACCAGTTACCTGCTGCCATTTTGGTAGTTGTCCAGAGGGACTTGTCCAAGACAATTGGTGTCGTAGGTGGTTACGTTCTGGATTGTAGTGAACAATGTGACCGTAAGCGATCGCATGGGTTCCTTGCTGGCGTTTACCCTGCAAATAAAACCAAATGCCTGGAGATGGTGTCTCGCCTGCAAAGCTTCCTACTTCACTCACAGGTAAGGTAATGCTGGAATCTTGGCGATCGGATGTAGCATCACCAAAGGGAGAAAGTACAAATGATTCCTCTAGTCCATCTACAGACAATTGAGTTGCCAGAGTGTAATATTTTTCAGGTTTTGATTGCAGTTCTAAGTTTTGTGAGCGTTGATACACCCTAAGTTCAACTACATCTTTGCAGTCCGATTGACAATTGGGATGCTGTTTAAAAACTGGTAGCAAAAAAGTTTCTCTTCTATCACCTTCTAAAGGCTGAATTTCTCCAGCTATATGTCCCTGTTTTTTGAAATTTGATTGAATTTCTGCCAGAGTTTGGGGGCTTTCGTCGTTGTTGAGAGATATCACCCAGCCAGGTAAAAATTTATTTAGCCAAGTGACTTTATCGGGATTGAACATTAATTCAATGCTTACCCAGGCAAAAGCTGAGACTAAACCAAAACTACCCAACAAAATCGCGATCGCTACTATTGACGCTAACCGCTGATGTTTAGAAGTTTTCTTCACCTTCACTTTTCGGCACATAACCGGACGCACACCTGTTTTGGAACTATCCTGTTTCTGAACTTTTCTCACAACAGATTTCTTACTGGCGTCCGCAGAAGACTGATTGTTTTGATTTTGTTGAGATGGTTTTGGCGATGGATCTGGTGGGCGGTTGACCATGCTAGTTTTCAGTAAATCTAATGAGATTTTTTGTAAGTTTTTTATTTTATACTCATATTTGTCAGATATTGCCCAGGCACTTAAAGTGTAATTTTGTACAATTAAGTAATTTCACTAATGCTATTAAAGGGTATTTTTAATAAGCTCTAACCTTGAGAGCGTGTGATAAAAGTGTAAAAAGTTGAACAAGGGTCAGACTAGAGTTGTTGCGTGCTTATTGATAGCGGCAGTCAGTGGACTACCGACTAGGGCGATCGCTATTCCTACAGAAGAAATGGGAGAACAAGTAGAGACTTTCTCCTTTAGTTCTTCTGCCTCTTTCCCAGATGAGTCGATGGCACAAGTGACATCAGTATCTCAACTGCGGGATGTACAACCTACAGATTGGGCATTCGGTGCATTGCAATCTTTAGTGGAACGGTATGGCTGCATTGCTGGTTATTCCAATGGAACTTATCGTGGCGATCGCCCTATAACTCGCTATGAATTTGCAGCAGGGTTGAATGCTTGCCTAGATCGGGTAAATGAATTCATCGCCACAGCCACAGGTGATTTAGTTACCCGTGCAGATTTAACTACTTTGCAAAAACTACAGGAAGAATTTGCTGCCGAATTAGCAACTTTACGGGGACGAGTCGATAATTTAGAAGCCCGTGCTGCTGAAATTGAAGCAAACCAATTTTCCGGAACAACAAAACTCAGCGGTTTAACGATAGTTGGTATTCAAGGACGTACCCAGAATCGTGCTGATGTTAACCCCAGAGATGGTAAAAAAGACACAGATGATGATGGTACAAACATTAATCTCATCTACTATCAGCAGCTATATTTAACTAGCCAATTTAGCCCTAGCAGTTACCTATTTACTGGTTTAGCAGCAGCAGACGGCACAACTGAACCTAGATTTAGCAATGATGTTATCCTCGGTTATGAATATCCCACAGAGAGCAAGCTAATAGTAACTGACCTGAACTTTCACTGGCTTGTTACTGATAAGCTGGCAATCATGGGGGGAGTCGAAGGCGTGAATATGGCTAGTGCTTTCCGAGGCCCCAACCGAGTAGAAAGTGCAGCTACAGGGCCACTGTCATTTTTTGCCCAAAGAAATCCAATTTTAGATATTGGATTTGGCCGTGGTGGTGTTGCTGTTGATTGGCAATTTGCCAAACGCTCTAGTTTACAGGCTATTTATGCTAGTAATGTACCTGGAAATCCTGGGAAACGTAACGGTTTATTTGATGGCAATACAACTACTGGCGTGCAATTATTGCTGACACCATTCGATGCTTTTGATCTCAGTTTATATTACGTTAATAATTACTCGTCAGATGGGTGCTTGCTGACTTTCACAGGCGACGAGTGCTTAACAGCAGTCAATCCCAACACCAACAAATCAGAACCGCTACAAACTAATGCTGTTGGTACTTCTGTGAATTGGCAAATCTCACCCCAAGTGACTTTAGGTGGATGGTTTGGCTATATGAATTCTTACATCCCCAGCAAATCGGGAAATGTAGAGACGACGAATTACATGATATATCTCAATTTTCCTGATTTATTTGCTAAGGGTAATTTGGGCGGAATTTATTTCGGACAACCTCCAAAAATCACAAGTAGTGACTTACCAGTGGGAAACAATGTCCCTGATTCCATAAATACAGGTTTAGGCCGTCCAGGCGGACAACCGGGAACCACAACTCAACTTGAAGCTTTTTACCGCTTTCAGTTAACAGACAATATCAGCGTTACGCCAGGGATAATTCATATCTGGGAACCCGGTCATACTCCAGACAGTGACCCAATTACTATGGGTATATTGCGGACTAGCTTCTCTTTTTAAGTGAAATTTTATTTTTTAGTACAATTTATAATGATTTTATGTATGGAATGAAAGTGCAAAATCTCTCTTGAATCAATGTTTATATATAGTTCATAAATTTTTTGTAACTTTAGCTAAATCTACGAAAAAATAAGCATTTTGATAAGCAAAAAATAAATTAGACATTTCCGAGAAATTTCTCTTGCATAGACTATTCATAAGCAGATAAATTTTGAATAGTTGTTGCGCTGTCTAATTTTACCTTCAAAAGCAAATTATAAATTAAGGTGTATCTATCAAATTAGTCTCTATCGGCTGAAGACTAAAAGACTGTCCAAACAACAAACAACTACTAACTTCTTCAGTGCAACAAATATTTTTTTATGGAATGCAAGATTGAAGTTCCATAAAATAGTCATTTGGTTTAAAAAACATCTTTTGTAAAACTTTAATTATTCAGATGCATCAATATCTTTATCACCTGCTAGTGCTGATATTAGCAGCTAATTCTGCTGCGATCGCTATTCCTTCTCAAGCTCAAACTCAGAGAAAATCTAATCCAGAAAATATCAATAATATTACCATACCGATAGTATCTCAATCTAGTTCTGCTACAGATACAGCTGTGACATCTAACTTAGGTGATGTTGGCAGTTCTAGTAATAGCCAACCAACTGTCATTTCTGAATCAGCTGATAGTGCTTCCACCACCAGTGCTGAACCAGCTGCAACTAATTTTAATCCACGCATTCCCATATCTAGTAGGATTTTTGCTGCACCTTCAATGCAACAGTAATACAATTTATTAGTGGCTAATTGCTATTAGCCATTAGCCATTAATACATACTTGTTCATAGCGTTTACCTGCACTTTCCCAAGTGAATTCAGTTTCTACTAATTGTCTGCCGTTGCAAGATAATTCATCTCGCAGTTGTGAGTTACTAAATAAGTGGCTAATAGCGCTAATATATTCAGCTGGATGATTGGCTCGAAATGCCGTTAGCGGCACATTCTTACCATCTACAGCAAGTCCTTCTAAACCGCGATCGCTTGCTACCACTGGCACACCTGCTGCCATTGCTTCTAAAGTTTTATTTTTAATACCAAATCCTGTCCGCATTGGTACAACACAAACAGTTGCTTTATGCAAATACTCAACCATTGAAGGCACACGTCCAGTCACAGTAACTCCTGGTTTTTCTTGAAGTGCTAAAACCTCTGGCGCAGGACGAGAACCAACAATATCAAAAGTTGTATCTGGGTAACGTTGTTGAACTTTTGGCAAGACTTCATTGCAGAAAAAACAGACAGCATCAATATTTGCCAAATTATCCATAGCACCAATGAAAACTAAGTGATGTCCTCCCGGATCGGTGATCCGGTAGGGGAATGATCCTAAATCTACACCATTGGGAATGACTGTAATTTCGCTGTTGGGATTGAATGCTTGGAGTTGAATTTTATCCTCTTCTGTAGTAACCACAATTGCCGAAAATTTTGAACAATAGCGTTTTTCGTAACGTCGCAATAGCGGTAAATTAATTTTTTCGCGTAAAGGATTTTCAGAAATACCAGTTTGTAGTTGGTTGCGACAAGTACCGTAGACAGAACTATGCACATTGACTAAAGTCCTTACCTGTGTTTGGAAATGAGGTTTCACATACATTTCATTGACACTATGTTCACAGGTAATAACATCACATTTTCCAGCCTGTACAAAATTATCTACCCATTCTTGCATCTCAATAGAATAACGGTTTAAGACGCTCGGCGGAATTCCATCTTGCACAAATGTATGGAAACGTCGGATTTTTTTTAACATTCTGCCACTGGTTCCAAAGTCTGAAGGACGATCAAAAACAACTAGACTATCCACCCAATTCCGTAATTCTGCGATTTCTGCATCTGTAACATCTGCTTCCCGTTGAGTTACAAGAGTAATAGCATGGCGTTGATTGAGATACTTGAGTAAATGAAACGTTCGCACTTGGGTTCCCCCCCGGGTTGGCGGATAGGGAAAAGTGGAAGATAGCATTAAGATGTTCATAAAAGAAATGATCTGGGAATAATACTAACGGGTGCAGTGATATATATAGAGTGACCTGTTGGTATAGTTTATGTCATCATCAAGCTATCTATATATTTGAACTACTTATCATTTGAAGGTAAAATAATTTTTAAGTATGAAACCTTTCGGTATTTACACGCTTGCCAACGATCCTGTTTACGATCAGCTAGTAGCATTACTAAATAGCATTGAGAGAAATGTTAGTCCAGATATTCCAGTTTGTATCATTCCCTATGATGAACAAGTAGAGCTGATTGTAGAAGAAATTAAGTCTAGACCGAATGTCAGCCTATTCAACAATTGGGAGTCAATTCAGCGCTGGGACAATTTTGTTAATCAAGTCTGGGATGCACATCCTCGATCTAGAGAATCTCAATTAACTCGTCCTGGGTGGTATAAAGGTTTTGTCCATAGAAAATTTGCTGCCTTTGATGGCGATTTTAAAAGATTTGTATTTTATGATGCTGACAGCCTAGCAATGAAGCCGCTTGATGATGTGTTAGCAAAGCTTGACACATATAATTTTGTTTTTGATGATTGGGAACATGCTAAGCCAAAAGCAGCTACGGACATTAATCTCGAAATTGTAGAAAGTGCAACCAACTTTACAGAGCCCCAATTACGTTTCAGAATTCATTGCAATAGTTTTTTTGGTTCCCATCAAGGATTTTTTGGAGTTGATGATTTAAATAGTTTGAAAATTCGCCTCATAGAAAAAAAAGAAATCGAATGGATTCAGAAAAAATTTTGGTGGTCGAGTTCAGCGTTATTTAATTACATGACGCTAGATAGCAAGCACTCAATGTTTAACTATACCCTTAGCCCCAATAGTCAAGACAAAACAGGAAACTGCGCCAATGCAGATTCTTTTGTAAATATTGACAATATTCTTTACAACCAAGATGGATTAAAACCAATTCATCGCATTCACTACATGAGTTATTCTGGCAGTGATTTTGCTAGTTTGTGTCGTGGTGAAGACGTTGATATTCGTTATCGAGATGAATTTTTATATTATCGATTTTTGAATCAACCAGAGAAAAAACCACAACAACTAAAACCGCCAAGTATTACAGCAAAAACTAATCGATTCATAAAACAAGCTGTAAAGAAAATTAAAAGAACTATTGCTTAACCAGTTTAGCTATGAAATAATGTCTCCTAAAATTTATTTAAAAATTTCAAGTTTATATGACTAAAATTAGTATCTGTATTCCTACTTTTAATCGAGTCAAACTCTTACCATTTGCCATTGAAAGTGTACTACAGCAGTCTTATAAAGACTTTGAAATAATTATTTGTGATGATGGATCGCGTGATGGTACACCTAAACTAATATCACAATACCAAGATAGTCGTATTAGATATATTCGCCACTCAAAAAATATAGGTAAAAGCAATAATATGCGGTCTGGTTTTGAGGCTGCGAGTGGTGAATATTTTATTAAATTTGATGATGATGATAGACTCACTCCAGATTTCCTAACACGTACCGCTGGTATTTTAGATAAAGACTCCAGCATTGATTTTGTTGGCACTAACCATTGGATAATTGATATCAACAATGTTCGAGATGAAGCTAAAACTCAAGAAAATTCTCGCCGCTGGGGTAGAAATAATTTACCAGAAGGTGTTGTAGAAAATTTATTGGAAGTTGTATTTGTTCAGCAAAGTTTCCAAGTTGGTGCAACCTTATTTCGTCGCCAAACTTTGGAAGAAGTAGGGTTTATGCAGCCTAACTGGCAAAACTGTGAAGATAACGATCTATTTGTGCGGCTAGCGTTGGCAGGTAAAAAGGGTTATTATTTACCAGAATTATTGATGGAATACCGCGTGCACGCGGAACAACAAGGAATTAATCGAGCCATTCCTTACTTAAGTGATAAATTACGGTATTTAAACAGTTATAAATTTGACTCAGAAAAGCTAGAGAAAATCAGGTTGCAGCGTCTGGCAGAAATGCAGTTATTGTTAGGTTTGCGGCTGATTGAAAACGGAGAAACCCAAAAAGGTAGAGAGTTAATTTTGGCAGGCAAGTCTTTTTCTCACACCACAGCTTGGACTGGGCTAGGTTTGTCTTTGTTACCTACAGGTGTAAGAGGAAAGGCCTTTGAATTGGTACGGAAGGCAAGAAGGTAGTGGTAGGTGGGATAGTCCTGTCAAGGTGTAAGTCTTGAAGATGAGTTTTTCTTGGTGTCTTGGTGGTGAAAAAATCTTTTTTTAAACACTAAGACACTAAGACACTAAGAAGAGAACAGCGATCGCTCTGTTAAAATTACTTTCTCAAATTCTGAGTTTGCCCATCTTAATAAATCTTAATCATACCCTAGATAGATTTCACTCGATAACGCGATCGCGATTTTTATAAATTCGTTATAGTCTATACATCAATCCTGCATAGCAAGCTGGCGAATAGCAAAGTTTCTTCTGGCGTGACTAATTGGTTGGTATACCTTTTGTGAAAAAAAGCTATTGAAACTGGTACCAAGCTATAGCAGTAAAAAAGTATAATTTTTTCTAAATTCATCCGTATGCCTACCGAACAGTTAACCAGAGAAAGCGATAATTTAGATTTAAAACAATTGCTCAGAACGTTGTCAGCTGTAAAAAAAGGTGAATTTTCTGCACGCATGCCCATCGACCAAACTGGTATGGCAGGAAAAATTGCTGATACACTCAACGATATCATTGAGCAAAATGAACGGCTGGCGGCAGAGCTACAAAGGATTGGTAATGTTGTTGGTAAAGAAGGCAAAATCACCGAACGGGCTTCTTTGGGAAATGTGCGCGGTGGGTGGTCTGCCTGCGTTGATTCTGTCAATACATTAATTACAGATTTAGTTCAGCCAACAGTTGAAACAGCACGGATCATCAGGGCTGTAGCGAATGGCGACCTATCGCAAACTATGGCACCAGAAATGGATGGCAGACCTCTCAAGGGAGAGTTTCTCCAAACTGCCCAAATGGTAAACACAATGGTGGGTCAGTTGAATGGGTTTGCCAGTGAAGTAACGCGGGTAGCTAGGGAAGTGGGAACTGAAGGTAAATTGGGCGTACAAGCACAAGTGCCGGGTGTAGCTGGTACTTGGAAGGATTTAACTGATAGCGTTAACTTGATGGCAGGCAACTTAACTGCCCAAGTCCGCAACATCGCTGAAGTCACCACAGCAGTAGCAAACGGCGACCTCTCCAAGAAAATTACTGTCAATGTCAAAGGTGAAATTTTGGAGTTGAAGAACACCGTAAACATTATGGTGGATCAGCTCAACTCCTTTGCATCGGAAGTCACGCGGGTTGCGAGGGAAGTGGGTGCAGAAGGTAAACTCGGCGGACAAGCGCAAGTGCCGGGTGTGGCTGGTACTTGGCGGGATTTAACCGAGTCGGTGAATATGATGGCAGGAAATTTGACTGCCCAAGTCCGCAACATCGCTGAAGTCACCACAGCAGTAGCAAACGGCGACCTCTCCAAGAAAATTACTGTTGATGTCAAAGGCGAAATTTTGGAGTTGAAGAACACCGTAAACATTATGGTGGATCAGCTCAACTCCTTCGCATCGGAAGTCACGCGGGTTGCGAGGGAAGTGGGTGCAGAAGGTAAACTCGGCGGACAAGCGCAAGTGCCGGGTGTGGCTGGTACTTGGAAAGATTTGACCGACAGCGTGAATTTCATGGCGGGTTCGTTAACGGCACAGGTGCGGAACATTGCCGAAGTCACCACGGCGGTAGCGACTGGCGATCTTTCCAAGAAAATTACTGTTGATGTCAAGGGCGAAATTTTGGAGTTGAAGAATACCATTAATACAATGGTGGATCAACTCAACTCCTTTGCGTCGGAAGTAACGCGAGTAGCCCGTGAGGTGGGAACCGAAGGTAAACTCGGCGTGCAAGCGGAAGTGCGAGGTGTGGCTGGTACGTGGAAGGATTTGACCGATAGCGTCAACATGATGGCTGGTAATTTAACAGGGCAAGTCCGCAACATCGCTGAAGTTGCCACTGCTATTGCTAACGGCGATCTTTCCAAGAAAATCACTGTCGATGTCAAGGGCGAAATTCTGGAACTAAAGAACACCATTAATATCATGGTGGATCAACTCGGTTCCTTCGCATCGGAAGTAACGCGGGTTGCTAGGGAAGTAGGTTCGGAAGGAAAGCTGGGCGTACAAGCAGATGTCAGAGGTGTTGCTGGTACTTGGAAAGATTTGACCGACAGCGTCAATTTCATGGCGGGTTCGCTGACGGCACAGGTGCGAAATATTGCGGAAGTAACGACGGCGGTGGCAAATGGCGACCTTTCCAAGAAAATTACTGTTGATGTCAAAGGCGAAATTCGGGAGTTGAAAAACACCATCAACACGATGGTGGATCAACTCAACTCCTTTGCGTCGGAAGTAACGCGGGTTGCCCGCGAGGTGGGAACCGAAGGTAAACTTGGCGTACAAGCGGAAGTGCGAGGTGTGGGTGGTACGTGGAAAGATTTGACTGATAACGTTAACTTGATGGCAGGCAACCTCACGGCACAGGTGCGGAATATTGCCGAAGTGACGAAGGCGGTAGCGAATGGCGATCTTTCCAAGAAAATTACCGTTGATGTCAGGGGTGAAATCTTCGAGTTGAAGAACACCATGAACGTGATGGTGGATCAGCTAAGTTCCTTCGCATCGGAAGTAACGCGAGTTGCTAGGGAAGTGGGAACTGAAGGGAAACTCGGCGGGCAAGCGCAGGTGCAAGGTGTGGCAGGCACTTGGAAAGATTTGACCGACAATGTGAACTCGATGGCGAGTAATTTGACGGCACAGGTGCGAGGCATTGCCAAAGTGGTGACAGCGGTTGCCAACGGTGACTTGAAGCGGAAACTAATGCTAGATGCCAAGGGTGAAATTGAGGCCTTGGCAGAAACAATTAATGAAATGATTGATACGCTGGCGACTTTTGCTAACCAAGTCACAACCGTAGCGCGGGAAGTCGGTATTGAAGGTAAATTAGGCGGACAAGCGAAAGTGCCGGGGGCGGCTGGTACGTGGAAAGATTTGACCGACAACGTGAACGAACTCGCAGCCACACTGACTACCCAGCTACGGGCGATCGCAGAAGTAGCAACTGCTGTTACCAAAGGCGACTTAACACGGTCAATTTCTGTTGAGGCACTAGGTGAAGTTGCCATCCTCAAAGACAACATCAACCAGATGATCGCCAATCTGCGGGAGACGACACAGAAAAACACCGAACAAGACTGGTTGAAGACTAACCTAGCTAAATTTACCAGGATGCTGCAAGGTCAGCGCGACCTAGAAACTGTATCAAAACTGATTCTCTCGGAGTTAGCACCGTTAGTAGGAGCAGCTTACGGCGTATTCTACATCATGGAAAATACGGACAATCAGCCGTATTTAAAACTACTCAGCAGCTATGCATGCCGCGAACGCAAACATCTTGCCAACCGCTTCTATTTAGGTGAAGGCTTAGTTGGACAATGCGCTTTAGAAAAAGAACGCATTCTCTTGACAGAAGTACCGCACGATTATATCAAGATTAGTTCTGGCTTGGGCGAAGCCACTCCAGTAAATGACGTGGTGCTGCCCGTACTGTTTGAGGGACAGGTAACTGCGGTCATTGAGTTAGCTTCATTCCGGCGCTTTAGCGAAATTCATCTGACATTTTTCGACCAACTCACAGAAAGTATCGCGATCGTCTTGAACACCATCGCCGCCAGCATGCGTACGGAAGAGTTACTTAAACAGTCGCAATCTTTGGCGGAGGAACTGCAAAGTCAGCAAAACGAATTGCGAGAAACCAACAAGCGTCTAGAACAACAAGCCCAAACCCTCAAAGCATCCGAAGATTTGCTGAAAAAACAGCAAGAAGAATTACAAAAAACCAATGCCGAACTGGAAGAAAAGGCAGAACTATTAGCTTTGCAAAATAAAGAAGTTGAGCGCAAAAATCAGGAAATAGAACAAGCAAGATTGTCATTAGAAGATAAAGCCGAACAACTGGCATTGTCTTCTAAATACAAATCAGAATTTCTGGCGAATATGTCCCATGAATTGCGGACACCACTCAACAGCTTGTTGATATTAGCGAAGCTTTTAGCAGACAACATTGAAGGAAATCTCAGCAACAAACAAATCGAATATAGCCGCACAATCTACTCAGCCGGAAATGATTTGTTGTCATTAATTAATGACATTTTGGACTTGGCAAAAATCGAATCTGGAACCATGTCTATTGATATGGATCAGATGCGGTTGTCTGACTTGCGCGAACAAATTGAACGTACCTTTGGGCAAGTGGCAGCTGACAAAGGACTGAATTTCACCATCGAAATAGCTCCACAACTACCTAGTACAGTTTACACAGACGCCAAACGGCTGCAACAAGTATTGAAAAACTTGCTGGCAAACGCATTTAAATTCACCGAACGAGGCGAGGTTGGCTTACGGGTGTTTACCGCCAAACAGGGATGGAGTCCTGACAATGAAACTCTCAATCGTGCCAGTACAGTGCTAGCTTTTGCAGTCACAGATACAGGTATTGGTATTGCCCCCGAAAAACAGAAAATCATTTTCGAGGCGTTTCAACAGGCGGACGGTACTACCAGTCGCAAATATGGCGGTACAGGTTTAGGTTTGTCGATCAGTCGCGAAATCGCCCGGTTATTGGGTGGGGAAATCAAATTAGTCAGTCGCCCGGGTGAAGGTAGTACGTTTACGTTGTACTTGCCACAGCCAGAAGGACACGGAGACAACCAGACGCAGGGACGACGTACAGCAGGAAATGTCGCCGCCGCGCCACTGCGTCCGGTACTCCCCGCCTCTTCCCCCATTCCCCCCATTCCCACTCCAGTTATTGACGACAGAGACAAT
The DNA here is from genome assembly GCF_013388695.1 of Fischerella sp. Classification (NCBI taxonomy): domain Bacteria; kingdom Bacillati; phylum Cyanobacteriota; class Cyanophyceae; order Nostocales; family Hapalosiphonaceae; genus Fischerella; species Fischerella sp. The sequence continues at coordinate 25,688 of NZ_JACAEU010000060.1, read as the reverse complement.
ATCCAACCAGGCGATCGCACACTTTTAATTGTGGAAGATGACACCAAGTTTGCGCGTATCCTATTAGACATAGCACGGCAAGATGAATTCAAGGGCATTGTTGCCCACAATGGCAGTACGGGTTTGGCACTGGCCCAAGAATACCAGCCTTCTGCCATCATCCTCGATGTTCGCCTGCCAGGGATGGATGGTTGGGCGGTGCTGGATCGCCTCAAGCATGATGCCAATACCCGCCACATTCCCGTGCATATGATGACAGTAGAAGAAGGACGACAGCGCAGTTTGCAACAAGGGGCGATCGCCTATTTGCAAAAACCCATCAGCAGTGAAACATTACACCAAGCACTCACTAAAATTAAAGGCTTTGTTGAGAGGCGGGTGAAAAATCTCCTGATTGTGGAAGATGATGAAAATCAACGCCGAAGTATTGTTGAGTTAATTGGCAATAGCGATGTTGCAACTACTGCTGTGAGTACAGGTGCAGAGGCATTACAAGCCATACAAAATGGACAATTTGATTGCGTAGTCCTAGATTTGGGACTACCAGATATGAATGGCTTTGAGTTGATTGAACAAATTAAACACTCTCCCAATGGCGAAGCATTACCCATCGTCGTCTACACAGCCAGAGAGTTAACCAGGACAGAAGATACCCAACTGCGACGCATCGCAGAAACTATCATTGTCAAGGATGTAAGTTCGCCCGAACGTCTTTTGGATGAAACTGCCTTGTTTTTGCACCGCGTCCAAGCTAATTTACCCGCACCTAAACGTCAAATCCTCGAACAATTACAAAATCGCGATCCCTTACTTGCGGGCAAAAAAGTTTTGATCGTCGATGACGATGTTCGTAACATCTTTGCCCTGACTAGTATGCTTGAGCGTTATCAAATGCAGGTTTTATATGCTGAAAATGGTCGCGATGGCATTGCGGTTTTACAAAATAATCCAGATATCAATGTCATCCTCATGGATGTGATGATGCCAGAAATGGATGGCTACGAAACTACCCGTTGCATCCGTGCTAACCCTGATTTCAAATCTCTGCCGATTATTGCTTTAACTGCCAAAGCCATGCAGGGCGACCGCGAAAAATGTATTGACGTTGGTGCTTCTGATTACATTACTAAACCCGTTGATACTGAACAGTTGCTTTCTCTGTTGCGCGTTTGGTTATATCGATAGTGTTCGTTCCTCAGATAGAGGTGTTAGTTGCTATTTCTGATTTGTAGATGGATGCGGGATTTAACGCTTCAGCTCTATAAATAATATCGTTAGTAGTTAGTAGTTAGTAGTTAGTAGGTAGTAGGTAGTAGTTAGTAGTTAGTAGGTAGAATTGATTGTTAGTTGTTGGTTTTTTCCCACTAACCACTATCTACTAACCACTAACCATTAACAGTCAAAACTAAAAATACTTTCAGCTGCGGCAACCTACTTAATCATGGGGAGAGAAGAACTAGAAGATATCGAAACGAAAAAGATTATGAACAGTTAATAAGTAGTGAAAAAATTTACCGAAGGATTAGCTAAATTTTGTTCTTTGTTGGTAGTTGATAGTTGTTTGTAAAAACCAATCAACAACCAACAACCAACAACCTAATATATGAAATTCAACCTGATTGTTATTGGTACATCTTTAGGAGGATTAGATGCTCTGCAAATTATGCTAAGGGATTTGCCAAAAAACTTCCCTGTACCTTTGGCTATTGTCCAACACCGTCATAAAGCTTCTGATGATACATTAGTGGTCTTATTGCAGCGTTACAGTAATTTAGTTGTCAAAGAGGTAGAAGACAAAGAAGAAATTTCGCCTGGATGTGTATATTTAGCTCCAGCAGATTATCACTTGTTAGTGGAAAGCATGAATAAAGCTGTTTCTTGCCCTTATTTCGCTTTATCTACTGATGCTCCTGTCACCTACGCACGACCATCAATAGACGTGCTTTTTGAAACAGCGGCAGATGCATACGCTGAGAAATTGATTGGTGTGTTGCTAACAGGAGCAAATCAAGATGGTGTTCAAGGATTGGCAAAAATCAAAGCACGCGGCGGTATAACTATAGTCGAAGAACCATCAACAGCATTTTGTCCAGTGATGCCGAAAGCGGCGATCGCTGCTGGAGTTGCAAAAATAGTTCTGCCATTGGCAGATATTAGCGCCTTCTTAGTAAAAATTTGCAATTTTTGATTATTAATATCTTTATTGTCTCTATTGCGGTCTGAAATCGAAACAAGAGAAACAATATCCTGGACTTATCTAAGAAGTCCGGGATCTGTGGGGATCTGTGTCTTGCAAGTAGGATTGCTATACTTTTCTATTTTAATGAAGCAATAGATCATTTGATATTGAATTGTCAACAATACCTAAATTTATAACTTAAGATAGTGGGAATACAGCTAGCTAAAGCGTCACAGTCAATAGCAAGACGTAAAAACGGCTTGGTCTATTCCTAAAAGTGTATCCTTGCAATGTCATTTGAATCTAAAGTTAATGTCCTGTTGGTAGATGACCATCCAGAAAATTTGCTGGCCCTGGAGGCGATTTTGGGTAGCCTCGGTCAAAACTTGGTCAGGGCAACATCAGGAGCAGAAGCCCTGCGACACTTACTTAATCAAGATTTTGCCGTAATCTTGTTGGATGTGCAGATGCCAGATATGGACGGGTTCGAGACAGCAGCCCTTATTCGACAACGAGAGCGATCGCGGCATACGCCCATAATTTTCATCACGGCATTCAGCACCAATGACAACATGGTGTTTAGAGGATATTCTCTCGGCGCAGTAGACTACCTATTTAAGCCTATAGAAGCAGAAATATTGAAATCTAAGGTAGCAGCCTTTATTGATTTGTTCCAGAAAAGTGCCGAAGTGAAGCGACAAGCCGCACAACTAGCAGCAATGAATGCTGAACTCAAAAAACGCGAAGAAATGTTTCGCTCTTTGAGCGCTTGTTCGCCAGTAGGTATTTTTCTTACAGATATGCATGGTAGATGTACGTATACAAACCCTTGCTACCAGGCTATTTTTGGTTTGTCGCCAGAGGAAAGTTTAGACGAAGGTTGGACGCAAAGAATTCATGATGAAGACCAACAACGGGTAATTGCAAACTGGTATGCCGCAGCAGCTCAAGGCCAGGAATACAAAGGCGAGTTTCGCATCATCACCCCAGAAGGAATAGAGCGTTGGATTCACGTGTCAACATCTCCGATGCGTTCGGAAGAAAGCAAAGTCATTGGTTTTGCTGGCACCTCAGAAGATATTACAGAGCGGAAAAAAGCTGAAGAAGAACATATTAAATTGATCCGCGAACAAACAGCACGAAAAGAAGCTGAGACAGCAAACCGTCTCAAGGATGAATTTTTAGCCACACTCTCTCACGAACTACGCACACCGTTAACAGCAATACTTGGTTGGGCAAGACTGTTGCGCCAAGGGAAATTAAATGAGGAAGCGATTGCCCGTGCCATAGAAACTATTGAACGCAATGCAACTTTGCAGGCGCAACTAATAGAAGATATTTTAGATGTCTCCCGGATTATGCGAGGTAAACTCAATCTCAATATGTGTCCGGTGAATCTGGCAACCGTAATTTCAACAGTTGTAAATAGCGCCCGTCTGGAAGCAGAAGCGAAAAAAATTCAACTTGAATATGTAATTGAACCCACTGAAGCAGAAGACACGGAGACATTAAGACACGGTGACGCGAGGAATAAAAATGAAACAGTTTCCGCGTCACCGCCTCCCCCTTTCTCCGCATCTTCACAGGCGTCCTCGTCTCCTCCCCTCCCCGCACCTTCTTCGATCGTCTCAGGAGATTCCAACCGCTTACAGCAAATCGTGTGGAATTTGCTTAGCAATGCTATTAAGTTCACATCTTCTGGTGGCAAGGTAGAGGTGCGATTGTCAGCGCATGGGGCAAGGGGCATGGGGCAAAGGATCATGGAAATTTCCAATGCCCAATGCCCAATTCCCAATGCCCAATTCCCAATTTCCTATGCCCAAATCACCATCAGTGATACAGGTGTTGGTATTAGCCCAGATTTTCTCCCTCATGTTTTCGATCGCTTTCGCCAAGCAGATGGCAGCATCACTAGAAACCACGGTGGACTAGGATTGGGACTGGCGATCGTGCATTATTTGGTGGAAATGCATGGTGGTAGCGTTCATGCTGATAGTCCGGGGGTGGGGCAAGGAGCAACATTTACTGTGAGGCTGCCACTTTTAGAAATCAAGGAAGAACTTGTTGAGAACATCTCCCTCCAAGGGTTAGCAAATCAGGCATGTGCTATTGTTCCGCAAGTTGAGGTAAATTCTAGGAAAGTAGCCATTGTTCCCGAAAAGTGGCGAGCCACGCAAAGGGAAGAGACCAAGAATATTGTCCCCCCCTCCTGTTTTTCTGAATCACCCTTGAACGATCTGCAAGTGTTAGTAGTAGATGACGATGCTGATATACGAGACTATGTTTGCACCGTTCTGCAAGAATGCGGAGCAAAAGTAACAGCTGTGGCTTCAGTGCGCTTAGCACGTTTAGCCCTAGAACAATCACAGCCAGATGTCCTGATCGGTGATATCAGTATGCCAGAAGAAGATGGCTACACACTGATCCGTCAACTGCGAAATTTAGAAGCAGAGAAGGGAGGATATCTACCTGCAATTGCATTAACAGCATATGCTAGACCCCAAGATTGCCAGCAGGCGTTAGAGTCAGGCTTCCAGATGTATGTTTCTAAACCAGTCGAGCCAACCCAATTGATTAATTCGGTGGCAAAACTGATGCAACGCAATTGTATTGTGTGAATGTGTTGTTTGTTGGTGGTTGTTTGTTGGTAGTTGGTTGTTCCAAACAACAAACAACTACCCTCCGGGTTCGCCAGTCGCTCATGGGGGAAACCCCCAAGACCGCGCTGGCTCACCAACTACCAACAATTCCTAAACCAAATCAGGAAACATCTCTTGTACGGCGGGATGTACCAAGCGATGATTTTGCACATTCACACCCTTAGCTAATGCAGGGTTAGTTTTGAGTGCCCCTATTCCCTGATTTGCTAATTGCACTACATATGGTAGAGTACTGTTGTTGAGTGCCTGAGTTGCCGTCCAAGGAACTGCCCCTGGCATATTAGGAACGCCGTAATGTAATACACCTTCTTCTAGATAAACTGGGTTGGTATGAGTTGTAGCGTGCATGGTTTCCACACAACCACCTTGGTCAACAGCTACATCAACTATTACCGAACCAGGTCGCATCTGTTTAACAAACTCCCGAGATACAAGCACAGGTGCTCTCCGCCCCGTCACCAAAACCGCACCAATCAGTAGGTCTGCTTCGCGGACGGTTGCTTCAATATGAGCAGAGTTACTGTAAAGCAGTTCCACTCTTGAACCAAATAAGGTTTCTAAGTAGCCTAAGCGTTCTACGTTGACATCCAAAATCTGAACGCTAGCTCCCATACCGACGGCAATTTTAGCGGCTTCTGTACCAACTACGCCGCCACCTAAAACCACTACTCTGCCGGGTCTAACTCCAGGAACCCCGCTTAAGAGCACTCCTCTACCACCTTGCTGGCGTTCTAAGAATCTTGCTCCGAACTGCACTGCCAACCGACCAGCAACAATGCTCATCGGTGTTAGCAAGGGTAACCTGTTCGCACCAGGTTGTTCGACTGTTTCGTAGGCGATCGCACATACGCCACAATCAATTAAATTTTCGGTCAACTTCCGGTCAGCCGCTAAGTGTAAATATGTAAATAATATTTGTCCTTTTTGCAAAAATTTATACTCCCAAATTTGCGGCTCCTTGACTTTGATCACTAACTCTCGATTCCAGGCAGCTTCTGGAGATGGGACGATTTCCGCACCTGCCATTTTGTAATCATCATCCGTAAATCCAGCAGCAGCGCCTGCTTGAGTTTCCACAAAGATAGCATGACCGCTTTCTTTTAGTACCCTAACACTAGAAGGACTCAACCCAACTCGAAACTCTTGATCCTTAGTTTCTTTGGGAACACCTATATCCATTTACTGCCCCTAATTAATTTTTGTTTAGCTTTAGTTTGTCAGTCTTATCCCCGATCTGTTGAATCAGAGACTACGAATTTACCTGATATCAGTTTTGAGATAGTTGCAACTAATAATCACAGCATAACTTCCTAACTGCCTTGCTGCCTTCTGTCTTTTGCCTCACGAAACTTCCGATTGGCAGAAGCCACAACAGAGTTTTCTCTGCCTTTTGGTACAACTATTATGTTGCATTCTTCCAAAAAGATGGTATTTTCTTGTTTTGACACCATCTACTGTACTTCAAACTTTTATTCTTGACGATTTCCAGAGTCTTTCTAAAATATATTAAGAATAGTAAAAAAACGTAAAACTGTAATTGAGCTATATAGCTCAATTTGCATGGCTATCAAAGCATCTACTAATTTTCATTTCTCAACAAGAGGTTTTCCCAAATGATTACACAACCACAGCCAAGCCTTACACCTAAGCTAGAAGAGCCAAAATTTGGATTTAACGAATACGCCGAGCGCTTGAATGGTAGAGCTGCAATGATTGGCTTTATCCTGATGGTGGTGATAGAGTATGTCACCGACAAAGGTGTGTTATCATGGCTCGGTCTGAAGTAAGCTTCTCAAAAAGCACTGCTGTGCTTATTGCAAGTTAGCGATGAAAGAAATTCTAGCCAGCTGGATATTCCAGCTGGTTTCGGGTATTACAACTTTGCTAATTTGTTTTCATGATTAATTCCTAAAATGACTTACTGCGATCCGATGGCTAACCTTGCTGATGTTTACTTTTTTACTCACTCTCCGGAAGCCACTTAGAAGTACTTTACAGTAGTGTTCTTACCTAACTAAATAAAATTATAATGTTTATATGCCCTGATTCAGGGCAGCAGTTGCGGGTGAGGGATTCTCAGTAATTTTACACAAAGGTGAACTAAAATAAACCAAGCTGTGATGAATGCTGTAAATGCTGTATTGCCTCGATTTTTAAAGTCTGCCTACCGAAAAGAACCCTTAATCAGTGTATTAATTACGATAGGAGTGGTAGATGCACTGATCGGTGGATTTGACGACAAATGGTCTTTGTTTGCTTTTGGCTTGGGAACAGCAGGGATGACGCTTTTATTTAAATTTTGGCGCAGTCAACAGCGTCGTCCCATACCTGATGAGCCTGTGGTACAACATTACTTACCTTCCCACTCTTCCAGCCCAACTTTACCAATGTTGAGCATTTCCAAGAAAAAGCCACCTCAGTAGATTTTGGATTTAGATCCTTCTTTTTGCTCAGGACGCTTTGCGTTTTAGATTTGAGACTAGGGAATTTGCGGAGCATCGCTAAATTCCTATTTTTACGCTTGTGGGTCGATGTTTTCTTGCCCTACAACTGAAAGTAGGTATTAAGTGATCGCCCATGAATATTAGTTACAATAAATACTTGCTAGCAGGTGTTGTGAGTATAGCTGTGTTATTGCAAACACCGTCTGCAACTCCTGCTGATGTTGAATTTGATGTTAAACCTAACTCCCAAGCTACTAATACTCTTGTTAATCCCCAGTTAGTTTATATACTCAAAGAACATTCGGGAAGCGTTAAATCTCTAGCATTCGCTCCTGATAACCAAACTCTTGTTAGCGGCGGTTCAGAAAACGATGGTGTCATCCGTTTGTGGAGTGCAAAAACAGGCAAACGAATTGGAATCATTCGCAAAGCCCAAAAAACAACCGTTGAATCAGTGCTGATTTCCCCAAATGGTCTAACTCTAGCTAGCTGTAGTAATGATTACACCATTAATCTTTGGAACCTAAAAACCAATAAATTTAGCCGTTCCTTTATCGGGCATAGCAGTAACGTGCTATCTCTAGCTGTAACTCCTGATGGGAAAATTCTCGCCAGTGGTGGTTTAGATGGCATTCGCCTATGGGATTTGATTCAACAGCGGCCGTTGGCTACTTTAGTACACTACAACAACATCTCTAAAATAGCGATTAGTCCTGGTGGTCAAATCCTCGCCAGTGGTGACACTAAAGGTATGGTGAAACTGTGGAATTTGAATTCTGGTCAACTTATCCGTGAGTTTACAGCCCATACTAAAGTAATTAGCGGTATAGCTTTCACACCAGATGATCAAACTCTAGTTACTGCTAGTCATGATGGCACAATTAAACTTTGGAATGCCAAAACTGGAGATTTAGTTAGTACTCTCACAGCAGACAAAAACTGGATGAGTCACAGAGATTGGATCAATGCGATCGCTATCAATCCAAATGGTCGTATTTTAGCTAGTGGTGGCAAACAAGGCATAGTAAAATTATGGGATTTGACAACAGGAAAATTACTCAATACACTTGACGGACATACTGATTGGGTAAGTGCGATCGCTTTTAGCCCTGATGGACAAATGCTTGCCAGTGGCGGATACGACAAAAAAATTATGATTTGGCGCAGTCATCCGATTTTGGATTTTGGATGGGTGGATTGGCTCCACAGATAAATCTGGGGGCTTGTACCCTGCTCGGAATGATTGGTCAAACCAAGTAAATCATTATTCTGTTGACTACCAACTGGTTGGAGATCCAACCGCATCGGTGGGTTCCCCGATTTAGGCGGACTAGCGTTGGGAGACGCGGAGAAATGATCGGAAACTCTCGACCTGTCCCCGTGTCCTCCTCATCCGCTTTTCCCCCTCTCCCTTGTCCTCAACCATAGAGACAATTTCTGAATACTAAATCGACATTCTAGGGGGTATCAAGCAAAATATTTGATACTTCTCATATATCCTCTATGGTTAAGAAAAGGTTATCTAAAATATAAAAATAATTAAAAATTTGATTGATAAATATCTCTGTATTTTTTAAATACATGTAATTAAAAAACTATTTATAAAGCTAAGTAGGCGGGCATAATTAAACGTCAAATGCCAATCAGTGAAACCTTTTCAGGAAGCAGCTTTTCTCTTCTGTCTCCTGCTTTCTAACTATTTGATTATTTACTATTACGTGAAATAGACTTTTCTGAAAAATGAAATATAACATTCATTTTTATGTACCTAAAATTACTCAATTTTTCTGGAAATATTTATTTGCTGCGATTAAAGTTTTATTAGGTTAGAAATATAAACTCTAGTCTGTCTCAGGAAAATTTCTAAGACTTGAAAAGATTTTGAATTTTGAGGAGTCTACTATGAGACATCCATTTCACTTAGAGATTGCTGAAATTAAAGCAACAGGTTTGATTTTTGAGGAACTGAGTAACGATGAGAGCGAGAAAATCTCGGGAGGATCTTTCTCCTCTGATTTTTTTGCTGGTTTTGGTGACTTTGATGTTTGGAAACTTAGTTTTGGGACTACTAAGCCTTCAGATGAAAAGCAGCAAGGAGTAACAAAAGTTACTGATATACCCGGAGGAAAACAATACACGTATATAAATCACCAAAAGGAAGTCAAACAAGACCACTACAGAGACTTCCAAGCATACTAAGAGAAAATGCTGCTGGAAAATACCAGTTGCTACCACTGTTGTTAACAGTTAGAGGAATTGTGTTGGTTTTGATAATTTTGCTTTTAAAAATTAGTCAATCCAACTGAGGCCTCTTGCATGACTTATCCTCGTTATTCTTCTGGGCTAAAGCTAAAACCCGCTTGGACGGGTTTTTTACTTTTTTTAATACTAAATCCACATTCAATACCTCTTTTTTCTCACAGGCTAGAAGCCTGGGGCTATGAAAAAGAGACTTTATCAAGCGAATTTAGCATATACCAGCTACGTAATTCTAATAAAAAACCCCCTGAGGGGGTTGAAGAAGAGGGTAGAGTAAAAAGTAATACTCAAAGAATATACAGCAATCCGAACAGAATGATCCAAATGACGTCAACAAAGTGCCAATAGATTTCGGCGGCTTCTATACCAAAGTGCTTTTCTTTGCTGTAGTGGCCGGGTTTGAGCGATCGCCACAACACAGCCAGAATTGCTAACACACCAATGGTAACGTGCAGTCCGTGGAAGCCTGTCAAAACGAAAAATGCACTGGCAAATAAGTTGGTAGTCAGACCAAATTCCAGGTGGTAGTATTCATACAGCTGCCCTGCCAAGAAAATAATCCCCATCACGGCAGTAATTGCAAACCACATTTGCATACCCCGCACATTGTTCTTTTTGATGGCGGTATCAGCATTGTGGATGACAAAACTGCTAGAAATCAGGTTTATAGTGTTGATTCCAGGAAGCAGCAGTTCTAATTCTGGAGTGCCTTCTGGGGGCCAAGCAGGTAATGTAGAACGGAAAGCTAGATATGCTCCGAACAGACCCATAAAAATCATCCCTTCGGCAATTAGGAACACAATTAGCCCAAAGAGACGATGATCTGGATGTTCTTCGTGATGAGCAACAGCTTCTGCTGTGTGGTGGTAATTCAGGGCTGTTTTTGCTGGGTCAATTGTTTGTTGACTCATGAATCTTTTTTGAATTATGAATTGTGAATTATGAATTATGAATTATGAATGCTGAATTCATAATTCATAATTCATCCTTTATTTAGCGTTCGCCTTTCTCGGCAGCAATAGATGGATAGGGTTCGTCAGGTTCAGCACGCAAGACGGAGTTAGAACCAGCAGACACAGCTGGATCGGCGTCAGATAAAGGCACGCCCTCTTTAGCTTTTTCCAAGCCGTAATCGTAGGGCCCGGTGGCTAATACTGGAGGTTTGTCAAAATTCTCAATTGCTGGTGGTGAGGTAGTCATCCACTCTAGAGTCAGCGCCTTCCAAGGATTGTTACCAGCCTTGGGCCCGTACATCCAACTCCAAATTACGTTGACGATGAAGGGCAGTGTTGAAACCGCCAGTATGTAAGAGCCATAGGTACAGATTTCGTTAAGTAACGCGAATTTGGGGTCATACTGGGCGATACGGCGGTTCATACCCAGCATTCCCAGCTTATGCATGGGTAAGAAGGTCATATTTAAACCGACAATAGTTAAAGCAAAGTGAACTTGTCCCCAAAAGTCGTTGAGCATCCGTCCTGTCATTTTCGGGAACCAGTGGTAGAAGCCAGCATAAATGCCCAAAACACTACCACCAAACAGAACGTAATGCAGGTGCGCCACAACAAAGTAAGTGTCGTGGACATGGATATCAAAGGGCACTGCTGCCAACATAACGCCACTGATACCGCCAATGACAAAAGTGCCAACAAAGCCGATCGCAAACAGCAAGGCAGGGCGTTCAAGGTGAAGTTTGCCACCCCAGAGGGTTCCCATCCAACTGAAAATTTTAATACCCGTGGGTACGGCGATGATCATCGTCGTGATCATGAAGAACATCCGCAACCAACCGGGGATACCACTGGTGAACATGTGGTGCGCCCAGACGATTAAGCCTAAAAAGCTGATGGCAAGACTGGAGTAGGCGATCGCTTTATAGCCAAAAATCGGTTTGCGGGAGTGAACGGGGATCACTTCAGAAATTACCCCAAAGAAGGGCAAAATCATGATGTAAACCGCTGGGTGGGAGTAGAACCAGAACATATGCTGGTAAACTACGGGATCGCCACCACCAGTGGGGTTAAAAAACGTTGTACCCGCGAACAAATCAAAGGCAAGCAGAATTAGCCCTGCGGCGAGTACTGGCGTAGATACCAGCACCAGTGCGGAAGTAGCAAAAGCTGCCCAGCAGAACAAGGGCAATTGATTGAACCCCAGGCCAGGGGTACGCATTTTAAGGAGTGTTACCAAAAAATTGATTGCCCCAAGGATGGATGATGTGCCCAACAACAGGACACTCATAATCCAAATTCCCTCACCCACCTGACCTGTCACCAAGCTGAGGGGAGGGTAAGAAGTCCAACCTGCGTCTGGTGCATCACCCACAGCTAAACTGGCAATCAGCATCAAACCAGCTGGGGGAAGAATCCAAAATGCCAAGGCATTCAGGCGGGGAAATGCCATATCCTTTGCTCCAATCATCAGGGGAAGGACATAGTTAGTAAAACCCGCACCTGCTGGCACGATCCACAAGAAAATCATGATTGTGGCGTGCAGTGTAAACAAGCTGTTGTAGACTTCCGGGGTAACAAAATCTACTTCTGGTGTTCGCAGTTCCGTACGCACCAAGTCAGCCATCACCCCACCAATACAGTAAAAGATGAAGGTGCTGACTAAGTATTGAATGCCAATAACTTTGTGGTCAGTGTTAAAGGTAAAGTATTCCCACCATTTTCTTATCCCTGGTTCTTCAGCCTGAGCAGGGATATTTGCTGTTTCTTGTACTTGTGCTTGTGTCATAAGTCTTAGTCATTAGTCAATGGTCAATAGTCATTAGTCAATGGTCAATAGGTCATTACTTTTGACTCTTGACTCTGGACTGTTGACTATTTGTTGTGAAGTTGATGTAGCGTTTCTGACTGAATTCCTATGTCATGGGTGTATGGGGCAAGAAATTCAGCTGGGGATAGTTCCGCAGGGTTGACAGCAACTGCTTGATTAAGGGTGTCATTACTTGCAACCTGCTGTTCTTGCATCCACGCCTCAAAAGCTTCTGGTTTCTCTACCACAACTTGCGATCTCATCGCACCGTGGTAGGGACCGCACAGTTCCGCACAGATCAGCGCATAACTACCTTCTTTGTTGGGCGTAAAGCGAATCTCGCTTTGCCGACCAGGGATTGCATCTTGTTTGAGGCGAAACTCGGGCACCCAAAAAGCATGGATGACATCGTTCGCTGTCATATTAATTTGCACTTCACGCCCGATGGGGACATGCAGTTCACCAGTGGTTATACCTGTTTCAGGATAGGTGAAAAGCCAAGCATACTGCAAACCTGTAACGTTAACTACAAGTGCAGGTGGTTGACCTTCTTTTCCAGGAACAGGATCAATCGTGGGAGCAACACTCCCGACACCAGGAGCATTTTGCTTTTGGGGAATTTGATCGGCATTGCGGACTGCGGCTGTGGCTGGGTCTTGCATTGCCTCATCAGACTTTTCCTGATTGAGGTTCAGTTCAGTGCTGGGAGGTGTATCAGTTAAAGTTGCCGCTATAGCTGCCCCTGGCATTTTCATTGCTTGTGAGGCAATGGGGGCTTCGTGTACGGCATGGGGACTAAAACCGCCTATTGAGTTGTAAACATCGAAACTGTATACAGAAATACCAAGGACGATAATAGCCGGAATCGCTGTCCAGAGGATTTCTAGCGGTACGTTTCCATGAACAGGCGGGCCGTCTTGATCGTCACCTGCACGCCGACGATATTTAATGGCGGAGTAGATCAAACCGCCTTCGACAATCAAAAATATACCTGTGGATACGATCATCATTGTGTTGAATAGACCGTCCACCAATAAAGCTTCATCGGAGGCTGCTGTTGGCAAGAGGCCATGATTTTGACCGTACCAGAGGCTGACCAGTGTCAGCAGGATGCCAATGAGTAGTGTCCAGATTGAACTTGGAATTTTCACGGTTAATTAGGGTTAATGACTTTACTACGTTGGACAGAACTGCTCACTTACTACGGTAGTCCACCCTAAAAGACATGGAGAGTAACAGCGTAAAATTTTTATGTTTTTTTTTGTTTGACGGTCTAATCTTCAGGTAGTCTGCAACTCCCACTTTAGCGACTACGCAAAAAGACATGGCATAATTTTATCTTTTTGGTTGCCATAGTCAAAATTCTGTATAGCACAGAGTAGCTTATTCTCTAATTATGCCAGCAAGTATAGGAGCAATCGGGCGATCGCTCCTACATTATTTTCCTACAGTTATTTGTTGTACCACCTTTTGCAGGACAGATATTTACTCAGCAAAAACTACTGACTCTTTAATATCAGAACTAGCCAGAGTTGGGGCTGGAAAAATACGGGAGTACAGACTTGAAGGCTGCTGTTGGGCTACAACTGATTGATACTGGCGAGCATGAGCGGCAACTTCTACAGTCTTGACATCATAAGTTTGTGTCACCAATTTGGGATACAAGCCGATACCGATGATGGGAAGCAATAGAGAAGCGGTGATAAACAGTTCGCGGGGTTTAACATCGGGTACAAATGCATCCAGATGTAGCTGTGTACTCTGTTTGCCGTAGAATACTTGACCTAGCATCGACAGTAGATAAATCGGTGTCAAAATCACACCCACAGCAGAGAGTAGCACAACTACAACTTTGAAACTGGAACTGTAAACATCACTGGTGGCAATACCCAGGAATACCATCAACTCACCCACAAAGCCACTTGTTCCTGGTAATGCCAGAGAAGCCATTGCACCAGCGGTAAACAGAGCAAAGGATTTGGGCATTACCTTACCCATACCACCCATTTCATCCATCATCAAGGTGTGGGTGCGCTCATAGGTTACACCAGAGAGGAAGAACAAACTAGCAGCAATCAAACCGTGGGAAATCATTTGCAGTACAGCACCGCTCATCCCCAATTCTGTATAGGAAGCGATACCAATCAGCACAAATCCCATGTGGGCGATCGAAGAGTAAGCTAAGCACCGTTTGAGATTAGTCTGAGCGAAGGCACAACAAGCACCGTAAATAATGTTGACTATACCCAAAATCACCAAGACTGGGGCAAAATAAACGTGAGCGTTGGGCAGCATCTCCATGTTGATGCGGATGAGCGCATAACCACCCATTTTTAACAACACACCAGCCAAAATCATCGAACCGGCTGCGGGAGCTTCACCGTGAGCATCGGGCAACCAAGTGTGGAGAGGGAAAATTGGCAGCTTGACACCAAAGGCAATTAAGAAACCGGCATAAACGAGAAGTTCCAAGGCTTGGGGATATTGCTTCATTCCTAGAGTCGCCATATCGAAGCTGATGGTGTCTCCGGAGAATGCCATTGCAAAAGCCCCTACCAGGATAAATATTGAAGCAAGGGCAGTGTAGAGAATGAACTTAGTAGCTGCGTAGCGGCACTTTTGTCCTCCCCAGATGGAAATCAACAGGTACACAGGCACCAATTCGAGTTCCCACATTAAGAAGAACAAGAGTAAATCCTGGGCGACAAACACGCCGATCTGGGCGCTGTACAACGCCAGCATCAAACCATAAAACAAACGCGGCTTGTTGGTCACTTTCCAAGCTGCGAAGATTGCGAGGGTATTAATTAAGCCTGTTAGCAGTACCAGTGGCATTGACAAACCATCGACTGCTACAGACCAGTTCAAACCCAGCTGCGGTATCCAAGCATATTTTTCTACCAGTTGGAATGCAGAACTTTGAAAATCATAGTGATACCAAAAGGCACAAATCATTAAGGCGAAGTCTGCTAGTGCTACTCCCAGACCATACCACCGGACTGTTTTGCCTTCTTTATCTGGAATCAGAGGAATGGCTAAAGCAGCCACCAAGGGTAAGAGGATTATGGTTGTTAACCAGGGAACTTGAAAACTCATGATTTATTTTGGGTGCTCACTAATGATTGAAGATACAGATAAGACTGATGCGGATTGGTAAAGCAGTCCCAGATTCGAACATGATTTGCGAGTTATTGCCTTCAGGTTGTTGGTGAGCCAGTGCTGTCTTACCGTATAGCGTTCGCACATAGAGGAGGCGCATACTCGCTTCGGGATTCTTCTGTGTCCGAACTTTAAGCGCCATCGTCTTTCCCTCATGTAGACGCCCGCAGAGTGCAACTGGCCGCGAAAGGTTATTGATTGCTGTTTGTGCTGCTAATCAACTGCCAACAACCACAAAAACTATTCTTGATGAATTATGATTTGAAAATTTCAGATTTGTAGGCAATATTGACCTTGTTTTGCTTGTTTAAACACACGCTCCTTTCCATCACAAATATCTCACCTCCTACTTCAACAATTACTTCGTAAGTCATTGAATTTACTTGGGCTGCTCCTAACTCAAAGTTGCTATTCATCATCATTAGATTTCCTACTTAGTTTTCTATTTCCTTGCGAGTCTTTGTTTGGACAAGTAATAAAGTGAGTACAAGATAGACGGCACAAACAAAGCGCTTCAAATCAGCATTGATTCACACCTTGCACAATTCGAGTGGGAGAGCCAGAGGCTTTAATATCTAGTTACCAGGTTGAATCTGGTAACGATGATTTGGAGGCTTTGCCTCCTGGATATTGCATAAGCGTGCAAGATATCATTTGACTAATTAATTCTCTATTTAATACATTTCGTATGAATGCATTGATGTTTGATTTAATTAGTCAATTTATTGCCTATTTGTTTGTGAATATTCTATGAATTTAAATTCAAACTAGTGACAAAGCCGTATCAAAATAGTGGCATAAAGATGACAAAAAAGTGACAAAGCAGTGACAAGATGGGTAATTTCTGGAAATGATAATAGTCACAATTGCCTAGTAAAAACCTTAACTTCTACTGGTCAAGGGATTTTGATGATTTTATGCTTTGGTCATCTAATTTCTGTTTAAAAATTCTCATAGCAACAACTTCATCCACAAAATTTGTAAGTTAAAAGTTAGATGTGGAAAGGCTTACAAGCAAATCAGGAACTAAATTTTATCCACGGAATACTCAATAGCAGCTTTATGAAAGTTCTGTGTAGACAAACTATATAAAGAGTGCGCTGCTGATTAGCACTCTCCTTGTGATAGCTTTAAGGAAAGATAAGCTGCTGTTAATGTGCTGCCAACAGATCAATAATTTAGGGAAAAACTAGACATTACAGAAAATGTCAGTCATAAGACCCCTAAAAATCTGAAAAATCTCTAAAGCTTCAGGCTCAATTTCGTGAAGGTGATTCAAAGTATAAATGAGAGCCGATATCTCACCTAAAATTTATTACGCTAGGGTGGATATGGGGAGGACACTTGCGTGCGGGGGTTCACCCCGTTGGGGAGGCAGCGCGCCTTTGGAGGTTTCCTCCGTTGTAGCGACTGCCGTCAACGTGTCCGTTCAGTACTAACAAACGTTGGAAATTTCATAGCTCACGAAGAGCAGGCAAAAGGTATCTTTCATGAGCGAATTTGTCCTAGAACAACAAAATTTAACGGCAGTTGAACAGCAAAAGCCAAAGGATCGAATTCGTCGCCTAGTGTGGAGAATGTGCATAGCCACCTTAATTTTGATGGCGATAGGCAGTGCCACCCGCGTGATGAATGCAGGATTGGCTTGCCCAGACTGGCCTTTGTGCTATGGAGAACTGGTGCCAACTAAACAAATGAATTTCCAGGTTTTCCTGGAGTGGTTTCACAGGTTGGATGCCGCATTGATCGGAGTCAGCGCGATCGCTCTCGTGGGAATGTCTTGGTGGAATCGTCGCTCTCTACCAAACTGGCTACCTTGGGCATCTACATTTGCCCTATTTTTGATTGTCTTTCAAGGTGTGTTAGGCGGACTCACTGTTACCGAACTGTTACGGTTTGATATTGTTACCGCTCACTTGGGAACAGCTCTGTTGTTTTTCTCGACTCTACTAGCGATTGGCTCTGCAATCACCCCTTACCAAGGTACTGGAACAGTTGGTAAATTGCCTTGGGTGGGTTTAACAGCTGCTATTTTTGTCTACGTGCAGAGTCTTCTCGGTGCTTTAGTTGGATCTCGTTGGGCATTACACCAATGCTTTGCGGGTTATCAATTGTGTAATGTGATGTACAGTCACATCTTTGGCTTGATCCCGCCAACGGTAGCAACATTGGCTGTTGTATTTCTAGCTTGGCGGACACCAGCACTGCATCCAGCTTTGCGAAGACTGGCTAATATGGCTGGTGGATTGTTGAGTTTACAAATTCTCTTGGGATTTGCTACTTTCCGGTTGCATCTCCAAGTTGAGCCGCTGACAGTCTCTCACCAAGCTATAGGAGCGGCTTTGCTAGGTACTTTAGTCGTTTTCACTGTTCTCTCGCTGCGCGATCGGGCAATGAATATTGGTATTAATGCTTACTCTGATGCTGATACAGTCACTGCTGTTGGCAAACAAGCATCAGGAGTTAAGACCTAATTTTACTCCCTCTTTGCCCTAGCGACGGTCATCTGCTGCTACACCAACAAAGCCCACGAGGCGGGCTAGGAAATCAGGGGATTAAACAGAGATTAAAAACCGGGGATCGCATCTACTAGCAATCTTGAGTGAATAGAAGTCGCGGCTATAAACGAATTGCTTGCGTTTTCTGGGACTCAAGTTTGATGCTAGACAAACCGCCTAGTGTCATCAGGCGTAGATGCGTAACGCCTTCCCGTACACGGGTAATTGTGACAGTTTCTGGCTAATTAAGTTTGGCAAGTACTATCACTTTTACAGGCGACAAATCTGTATTTATTTAGGCTCAAAAGAGCTAGATAAAGCAGCGGCAGCCTAAAATTTGTTGAACAATAAGGAAATAGTGCCAAGATGATTGAGACTAATGTCTCTAAGCAGCATGAATCAATTCTGCAAATTCTCCAAAGCTACTACCAGCTAACTAAACCCAGGATTATTCCATTACTCTTAATCACTACAGCTGGGAGTATGTGGATAGCAGCAAAGGGACAAGTAGACCCAATGCTATTGCTAGTAACTCTCGTTGGTGGCACTTTGGCCGCTGCTAGTGCCCAGACAGTTAACTGTATCTATGACCGAGATATTGATTATGAGATGGAACGTACCCGCCACCGTCCCATCCCTTCGGGTAGGATTCAATTGCGTGATGCTCTGATTTTCGCGATCGCTCTGGCTGTTGCTTCTTTTACTTTGCTGTCGGTGTTTGCCAACTTGCTAGCCGCTTTACTGGCAATGTCTGGTATTGGATTTTACGTATTAGTTTATACTCATTGGCTAAAGCGTCACAGCACTCAAAATATCGTTATTGGTGGAGCAGCAGGAGCAATTCCTACACTGGTTGGTTGGGCAGCTGTCACGGGTACGCTTAGCTGGACAGCATGGTTGTTATTTGCAATAGTCTTCCTGTGGACACCACCCCACTTTTGGGCGCTGGCCTTGATGATTCGGGACGATTACGCAAAAGTTGGTGTGCCCATGCTACCAGTGGTAGCAGGGAATCTCGCGACAGTGCGGCAGATTTGGTGGTATATGCTGATTACGGTAGCAGCAACGCTGATGTTGGTTTATCCGTTGCAGCAAACAGGATTTGTTTATTGTGCGATCGCCCTGTATCTGGGGGGAGTATTTATTTACAAAGCTTGGCAGCTAATGCAAAACCCAGAGGATCGCAATCTAGCAAGAGGGGTGTTTCTCTATTCAATTTCTTACATGATGCTGTTGTGTTTGGGTATGGTGGTTGATAGCCTACCTTTTACTCATCATGTAATTAGTTTTGTGGTTAGTCAGTTACATTTTCTCAGCTGAAGTTAGCTGGCTGGAAAAAACCGGGTTTTATCTGAAGAACCCGGTTTTTTCATGCTGTAAATACAGTAGAGACGCGAAATTTCGCGTCTCTACACAAGGTTTTTGGTCTTATCCGAATTTTGCAAACCTAATTCTTCAATCTTTCGTCGTGCTTGCTCAAGCATTCCTGATGAAAAATCTACTCCAATTACTTTCCCTTCCGATCCAACAATTTGTGCAGCAGCAATGGCAATGATACCTGTGCCAGTTGCTAAATCCAGAACTTTTTGTCCTTTTTGTAGTTGAGCTAGTTCTAATAAAGGAAGAGTACGGCGAATGGTGGTGTAATCATTGTCGTAGCTTGTTCTACTGTTAAAAAAATCAATTACTTCTTGTTTGTATTGTTGTTCGTATTGGCTGTTGTGCATGTCATTTTGATTATTTTGCTGACAGGCATAAGCATAACTAACAGGCTGAGTTCATCTGAGGCATTTCTTTAGACAGAGGTTTCAGCCAAGCAGAAACTTTATGCTCAAATCTATACATGCAATAGTTTATCAGCAAATTTTGAGACTCCCGCCACGAACCAATGGGATTTTGTGGCAACAACTCTTTGCTGACAGCAGACACTGAACAAAGTGCGGGAGTATTTGATATGGCAATGATAGAAGTTTTAAACAGAATTTCTGACACTATCTGGGAAATTCCGGTTTCTTATAAACAGGGAATGCGCGTTCCTGCCCGCATTTATGGAACAGAAAAGTTAATTCAGGAATTAGACGACGCTGTTTATGACCAAGTCACTAATGTAGCTACACTTCCAGGCATAACTAAGTACGCTTTGTGTATGCCTGACGGACACTTTGGTTATGGTTTTCCGATTGGTGGTGTGGCGGCGATGGATGTGGAACAAGGGGGTGTGATTTCTCCTGGCGGTATCGGTTTCGATATCAATTGCGGTATGCGCTTAGTCGTAACAAACCTCACCTACGATGAAGTGAAACCCTATGTGAAAAAGTTGGTAGATAGGCTGTACGAAAGGGTTCCTGCTGGGGTAGGAAGCACTGGTTTTGTAAAAATTTCACGGAATGAGTTTCGCAAAGTAGTGGAAGAAGGCGCACAATGGTGCATCCGTAATGATTACGGTTGGGAAGAAGATTTAGAACTGATAGAAGAAAACGGCTGCATTAAAGGTGCTGATTCTGCCAAAATTAGTGAAAAGGCGATTGATAGAGGTTTCAACCAAATCGGTACTTTGGGATCTGGCAATCACTATTTAGAAATTCAAGTTGCTCGACCAGAGAATATTTTTAACCAGGAATTAGCCCAGAGTTTGGGAATTACTATTCCTAATCAAGTGGTGGTGATGTTTCACTGCGGAAGTCGGGGATTTGGTCATCAAGTAGCAACCGACTATCTGCAAATCTTCTTGAAGGTGATGGAAACTAAGTACGGAATCAAAATTTTGGATCGAGAATTAGCCTGTGCGCCTTTTGACTCTCCCGAAGGTCAAGATTATTTTGCGGCGATGAAATGCGGCATCAATATGTCGTTTGCTAATCGTCAAGTGATTTTGCACCGGATTCGAGAAGTGTTTTCAGAAATTCTTGGGCGATCGCC
This sequence comes from Fischerella sp., assembly GCF_013388695.1. Classification (NCBI taxonomy): domain Bacteria; kingdom Bacillati; phylum Cyanobacteriota; class Cyanophyceae; order Nostocales; family Hapalosiphonaceae; genus Fischerella; species Fischerella sp. The sequence continues at coordinate 4,810 of NZ_JACAEU010000060.1, read as the reverse complement.
CCAAAATTTGGGTATGCACATGGTATATGATGTCGCCCATAATACCGCTAAATTAGAGCAGCATGTTGTAGATGGTAAAGAGCGATCGCTACTTGTTCACCGCAAAGGCGCAACTCGTGCTTTTGCTCCTGGGATGAGAGATGTGCCTGAAAGGTATAAAAACATTGGTCAGCCAGTGATTATTGGCGGCAGTATGGAAACAGGCTCTTATATCTTGGTGGGTGTACCCAGTGGTGAGCAAACTTTCTTCAGCACTGCTCACGGTAGCGGACGCACGATGAGTAGGACAAAGGCACGAAAAATCTATCGGGGAGAAAAACTCCTAAAAGAAATGGAAAGCCGAGGGATTTATGTCCGCAGTACCTCCTACTCCGGATTAGCAGAGGAAGCAGGTGGAGCTTACAAAGATATTGATGATGTCATCGAAGCAGCGGAATTAGCCGGGATTAGCAAGCGGGTAGCACGGTTGACTCCGATTGGGAATATTAAAGGCTAGCTTATGCTTGGTGCAGCTTTGCATTAATTCGTAGTGAATTGAAGATTAGAATGTAAACGCAGAGGCACGCAAAGTTTAACGCAGAGGAACGCAGAGTTTTGAAACAACTAAAAACTTGATGATTAAATATTACGATCAAGAAGAATTTTTATTTGAAGGTGATTTTTGAATTTGGAAGGGATACTAATTAAATCGCTGGACTGATAGAAGAGTTGGAGCGAACTTATGCAGATCCGCACACCACTAACAGTAATTACTGGGCCGTTAGGAAGCGGCAAAACAACACTGCTGCGTCACATTCTCGAAACTTTCCCCAAAAAAATCGCGATTTTGATGAACGAATTTGGCGAAATTGCCATTGATGCCAAAATCATTCAAGGTAAAAATGTGCAGATGGCGGATTTAGGTGGTGGTTGTGTTTGCTGTTCGCTGCTGGGTGAATTTGAAGCCGCCGTGAATGAAATTATCGATAACGTTGACCCAGATTACATCGTGGTGGAAACAACCGGAGTTGCAGAACCCGATGCTTTGGTTTTTGATATTCAAGAAAGTTTGCAGAGAGTGCGGCTGGATGGAGTGATTACAGTTATTGATGCCGATGCAATGATTAAATATCCTTCTGTTGGTCATACTACCCGCATCCAAATTGAAGCAGCAGACACTATCCTCCTGAATAAGGTTGATTTAGTTTCTAAAAGTGAGTTGCAAGCGATAGAAAAAAAATTACATTCGATTAACGAAATTGCTTCGATTTTGCATACCGTGCGAGGTCAGGTAGATCCCGACTTGCTATTTGGTATCGCCAGAGAAAGAGTACAAGCACCACCACACCACGTTCATCAGCCAGAGTTTGAATCATTTAGTTACAGTTCGCCTGCTACTTTTAATCGCCAATGTTTTGAGGAATTTGCTGATAGTTTGGAACCGGATGTTTATAGAGCGAAAGGATTTATCCGCTTTCCTAAAAGCGTGTATTTATTTAACTTTGTAGCTGGGCGTTGGGAATTAGAGCCGTTTACACAGGAGGCCACAGAATTAGTTTTTATTGGCAAAAATTTGAGTTTAAAAAAAGCAGAAATTATTGATAGATTAAAATTGTGTGAGCGATAAACAACTCATTTACCATATAAATAGAGCCATCCTCCACACAGTAATGAATTACACAAATAACTTGGACACAAGATGAAGTGTTGTTATGTCCTACGAATTTCTCGAAGATGTTGCTACTGCTGATATTGCCTTTCGCGCTTGGGGAAAAGATTTACCGGAGATTTTTAAAGCGGCAGGTGATGCGACAATCAGCATTATGATTGAAAATTTGGAATCGATAGAACCACGACAGACGCGAAATATCAGTTTGGAAAATGAAGAATTAGACCTATTGCTGTTCAACTTTATTCAAGAACTTATTTATTACAAAGATAGCGAACAACTTTTGTTACGGACGCAGCAAATTAATTTTGAAGATAAAGATGGTAAACACCACCTTACTGCTATCCTCCAAGGAGAAAAACTTGACCCTCAACGTCATCAACAGTTAGTAGATGTGAAAGCTGTGACTTTACATCAGTTTCAATTACAAAAAACCAATGATGGTTGGATGGCGATGGTAATTCTTGATATTTAGTTTAAACGGTTAGATGAAAACTATATAGCGGTTTCCGACCTGGTGAGGTACGTTTTCAAAACTACTAACCTTGGTAAAAAAGATTTAGGTGTACCTCAGTTGCTTAATAAACGCTATAGATCAACCTAAATCTTAAAAAAGAAGTCGCCTGCTAGCGATTATCCAAAGAGAACCTCCAGTAATTCATTACGGCTTAAACCAGCGTGGCTAGCTACATCTTTCACTATGGCGTTAAGTGTGCCTATCTTGATAGGGTCATGGGCTGGAACTGTGATGTGATGTTCACCATTGCGTTGAGTAGTTAGGCGAATATGGCTACCTGTCTGATGACTGATCTCGTATTCAAGCCGAGCAAGAGCTTTTACTAATTCTGTACCAGATAAATCTCGTGGGAGCTTCAAGAAGCAATTACCTCATCTCGGACTATATGCAAACGAATAATTTTAGGACGGGTTTGTTGATCGGGAAAATGGCATTGAACAGCATTGCGCACCATTTCTCGCAAGGTTTCCATATCATCAGCTTGAGTGAAAATAGATTCACCTAAAGCCCTAGCAGTGTAACCACCATCTGGATCATCTTCAACTAAAAAAACAATTTCTGTCATTTTCACAGCTTATGCTTTTTCTAACTACTAAATTTTACAGCAGCCAGCCTTGACATCAAAAAATTTCAACTCACCATCACCTGCGACGGTGTATAACGCCACAATTGATGCAGGCGATTTGCTGGCATTGTTAGGTACAAAATATCACCAGCGCTAAGGTTAATATCCAGTAAATCCCAGCCGTGAATTTCTTGGTTATTCGTTTCTACGTACAAAGGTACAAAGTCAGCATCCATAGCTGCTTGTTTCACGCGCTGACCGCAAAAGGGATGGGAAGGGGTAATTAATGTTGCAAATGCTACCCAAAGGCTATCGGCTGTGATGCCATTGCCGAGGATGCGTCCGCCTAGGGCGGCGGCGGCAAAAGCTGGGGCGGCGAGTTCGGCGGGGCTGAGGACTGCTTCAAAGTCAAACACTTGTTGCGCCATGCGGGCAAAGTCCGGATCGGCGTAATGGACTATTACTGGTACTTTGTGTGTGATAGCTTTGACTTTGAGAGCTATTTCCATATTTGTGGCATCGTCGCTGGTGACAGCAATCAATGCCGCAGCATTCTCTAAATTACTGGCTTTGAGAATTGCGGCAAAGCTGCCATCACCGTGAATTACTGGAATACCTAATCCCCGCGCTGTGTTGACAAATCTATTGTTAGTGTCACGCTCAATGACGATGACTTCATGTCCACTGGCGTGGAGTTGCTCGGCAATTTTGATACCGATACCTCCTAAACCACAGACTATGTAATGATGGCGGTGGGGAATCCGGGTTGCATCCAAAAATTGTTTGAAGCGAGTGCCTAAGACAAAATCATTGAGTAGTGCGTAGAAAAGACCTATTACCGCAGCCCCTAACAGCATCATCAATACGGTAAATAATTTAATGCTGATGGGAGCTTGTTCTACAACTTTTTCATTACCGCCTGCTCCTGTCAGCATACCGACGGCAAAATAGAGAGCATCGATGATGGAAACGGCTTTATCAGTAGAAGTATAGATGAGTGTGGCGATCGCAATAATCACCAGCAGCACCACAGACATTACTACTACTGCTTCAGCATGTTTTTTAAACTGCCGCAGGCTAGTAAGAACTTTGAGGATTTTGGCAATCATCGATCTGCGGATGCAGCGCGTGCGCGGCTGAGTACCAACGATTAAGCGATCGCCTACTTTTAATTTGTGTCCTGTTACTACCGCCGAAACTAAATCTACTTCACCCTCTGCTGGCATATAGTAAATCAGCATCCGCGTCCGGTCGCTCCACAATTCACTCAGTTTGCGTCCCAACCACGGGTGATTTTCATCAATATGTTCTTCGTGAATCGGCCAAGTTTGCTGAAACAGCTTGATTTGTCCGATGGCTTGGCTTCCCAATGCTGCAAACGTAAATACAGGTGCTGCCAATCCAGCAACACTCATAGTCAAATGGTCTGACACCGCATGATCCAGACGTTCTCCTAAGCTGGTGTTAAAGAAGCGGTTGATAATCCGAATGCGGGGATTGAGCACCCGCGCTTGCATCATAATTCGCAAATTGAGTGCATCGTCACCCCCAGCGATTACAAGGGTGTGCGCCTGCTGAATGCCAGCTGCTTTCAGGGTACTGGCTGCGTGCAGATCGCCGACAATTACATCTCCTGCTCGTTCGCCTGGAATTGGTTGATAATGAATGCCGACGACTAATGCCCCCTGCTGTCTCAGCAAACGAAAGACTTTATATCCAGTGCGTCCTAAACCACAGACAATGATTCGAGGTTTCATGAATCAGCAGCATGATGTGCAGAAAAAGCTGCATGGTTAAATAAAAATACTAATTTAAATTCTTGCCTGATTCTCAAGAGTAGAACTGTAGCTGAAAACACGATAAATAGAAGTCATTAGTCCTTTGTCATTAGTCATTTGTAATTCGTTGGTTGTAACAATCCACTACTAACCACTAACTACTAACTACTAACTAATGACCAATGACCAAAAGAATGGGATACAAGCCCCGTCCTTCTAGGACGGCTTTTCTTGATTCCTAATGTACTCCTTCAAGACTTCTATTGGCGCACCCCCTACAGACACCGCAAAATAACTGGGAC
>NZ_JACAEU010000013.1:0-112510 GCF_013388695.1 Fischerella sp. | reverse complement strand
AGTCATCTCACTTATCTTGCTCTGATGTCAAGTACGTTTTTTACACCGCTGATTATTCTTGTCTTGTTTAATTTGTCAAGCTATTTTTATACTAAATTAGATGAGCTTACCCTGACTACGAATTGTCAAATATTCCATTGCAATCTAGCATAAGAGCGAGACGATGAAAATTAACTTGCATACTCCCATTGAAGAAGCTCAAGTTCAAATTATTCCCTTAATTGACGTCATTTTTTGTATCTTGACGTTTTTCATTTTGGCATCTTTGCAATTTACTCGGCAGCAAGTAATTAACGTTGATTTGCCCAAAGCTAGCTCATCTACGGCAGGCAGTGTTAATTTACCCCAAGGACGACAAATATTACCCGTGACTATTGATGCTGTTGGTCAAACCTATGTAGAAAAACAACCAATCAAACGCGAACAGCTGGCAGATATTTTAAGACAGTATCTGCAAGAAAATCCTAACGGTACTTTAGTATTGAATGCCTCACGTTCAGCAACTTATAACGATGTCATAGAATTACTAGATTTGCTGCGGCAAGTAGGTGGCGATCGCGTTTCTTTAGGAATTATACCCGGTTCTTCAGAAAAATCGCCGAATTCTCTCCCAGGTGCTCCTGTTCCTTCTTTGCCGATCAATCCTGGTACACTACCAACGGCTCCCTTCAATCCCCAAGGTAACTCTGACCTTAATCAACCCAATTCAATTCCCTTTCCTATTAATCCTGGCACTTCTTTGCAACAGCCCACAGCTCCAAATCAACAAGGAAATTAAAACTAACGTGTTTGGTAGAGATGCCCCTAGGAGTGTCTCTACATCAGTAAAGCTTAAATCAAATTAAGTTCTGGCTATAGAAAAAACTCCACTATCTTTGGTGCGCTGGCACTCTTAATAGTGATAAAGCGAACTTCAGCTATTGTTTCCTCTAACCTAAGTAAGCCGGCGGAAATAAATCAAACCATTTTAAGTAACGTAAAATTATTGAAATAAGTTCGTAGTAAGGGCTTTAGCCCTTTTTTGAGGACTAAAGTCCACCCTACGGGTAGGCGCGTAGCGACTTCTGCAAGTAGCCGCTCTACGAGCGTCTACACTACAAACCTTTAATTAATTACGCCGTCCTACTTAGAAGCGAGAAGCACCCGCAAAGGGCGCTCATCACTATTCGTTATTCTTTGGGGGAGTAACGGTAGTATTTGATTTTTGATTGCGTTGTTCGCGTTTTTTGCGATCGGCTGAAAGCAAATCTGCCATTACCACTAGTGCTTGCGACATCTTATCTACGTTAGAAAGGTAAAGTTCCAAATCTTTGTTGAGTTTGTCATCTGATAAGTGCAAGCCAGCAGCAATGCTTTTCAGTGCTTCAGTACGTTTTTTTTCGTCTTTGACCAATTCTTGGTCTGACTGTTCTAGTAAAGAGAATAAACCAATCGCAAACAAGCGGCTGTATTTAAAGTTGGGGTTGTTGGCGATCGCTTGTAGATGTGCTTGTAAGTCAGCATCACGATTTAATTGAGTTTGTTGGCTTAAAGCGGCAATTAAATCTTGAGTTGACAGACTTTTGGCAATATCTTGCAAGCGTTGAGCATCCTGTCTGTAGATTTGCGGATCTGCCTCTGTTGCCCGTAGCAGAGCATTAAATATCGACTCTTTATCCTGTTCTGGCTGGTAGCCTTGCATAAAGCGGTCAAAGGAAGTGACGACGCCCAAGGCATAAATAGGATTGTAGCTGAAATCGACATTTACTGACAGTAGGTGCATTTCTACTATTAATTCCTCTACTACCCGCCGATAAATAGTGTTGATCGGACGGGTGTGGAGAGTGTGGAAAGCTCGCTTTGTATCGGATACAGTACGGGTTAACGACATAATATCAAGGGTTTTAGCTATCTTGAAGCTAATTTCTATTATTTTTCTAGGTAAGTGCTTAATCTTAGGTTAATTTTACGCTTGTTTCGCGTGCTTTTAGTATCTATGAAATTTATAAATTGATTTTCTAAAAAATTTTGCAAACTGCAAGCTGCCTGACAAGATCAAAAAAGTATAAATGATCATTGTATCTAAAAAAACCCTCCAATGATGAAGGGTTAAATAACGCGATCGCGCAAGCTTAGCTAACTAGAATTTTTACCGCTTCATGCAACAGCATTTTTACTCTATACAGTTTATATTGTACTTACATAAATGATATCATCCCTTCATTCAGCAACGGGGTAAATTTTAAGTAGGGTGTGTTACGGCTTTGCTATCACGCACCACTATCTAACATGGTGCGTTAGGCACTTTGATCGTGTTTTTCGTGACAAATCATACCGAAATATGCGCCTAACACAACGCCACTTGCTACAAGTCGGCAGAGCTGCCCAACGCAGTGGCTCCCCTACAAAAATTTTATTTTTACTTTATAAATGACCTCTAAGAATTAAATTTCAATATTAAAAATAAACAACCTCCTCTTAGCAGGAGGTTTTATTTATATTTTTGTATTAAGTTACACTTTAGTTACCAAAAGTCATAACACATGGCAAGACCATATAGCTTTTAATCCCTCTTCCCTTGGGAAGCACGCACAAATTATAATAACTTGTGAATACGCTTTAGATTTATGACCTTCTCGCCACAGTTACTCTGCCTCGCTAATTACTTAGCTGGTGAATTTGATAATCGAGAACAAGCTCTAGCAGAACCTGCTTGGTATGTCCACTTGCGTCTGTGGCAAATACCTGTTCCTCTGTTTCCAGAAGACAGCCTGACATTATTTGCAGAACAAGCCAATATTGTGAAATTGGATCAACCCTACCGCCAACGGATTATGCGGCTCAGGTCAGGGGGTGAACTTGATGCACCTCTAAATGTACAATACTATATGCCCAAAGATCCAACAGCGTTGCGTGGCGCTGGTCTAAACCCCTCGTTACTTCACACCCTCAAGCCTGAACAATTAGATTTACTACCTGGTTGCATTCTCAACGTCACTCAGCAAACACTAGCTGCCAACAGCTATCAGTTTACTGCTACCCCACCTCCAGAAACTCGTTGCTGCTTTAGTTATGCTGGCAATACTGTACAAGTTTCTTTGGGGTTTGACGTGACTCAGGAAAAATTGCATAGTTATGACAAAGGAATTGATCCTAATACCGGAGGGGCTACTTGGGGAGCGATTTTAGGGCCTTATCGCTACACCAAGCGAAAACAGTACTAAATTATGAATTATGAATTATGAAGTGTCTCTATTTTGGACTCTTCACTATTCATATTTGACTTTGAACTAGCTGGCAATACTACGAGGTACACCTTCTAAAGCTTCCTCCTCCGTTTCAAAGATTTCAAACACCGTGTCCATCATCGTTACTTCAAACACCAGTTTGGCTTCTGGGTGGACATTACAGATACGAAAACTGCCTTTAACTTTATCAGCATCGCGCATTCCTGCCACCAGAGAAGTCAGCCCAGAACTGTCAATAAAATTCACATGACCTAAATTCACAACCACATGACGGCTGAGTTTGGAAATACACTCCTGCAATTTCAAGCGAAATTGCCATGCTGTGGTGATATCCAGGCGGCCTGTGGGTGTCAAGACGATAACGGTATTACCGTCCTGAGTTGTATAAGTTTTTTGGTCTATGTCGATCACTGAGCCTCCCCTTGGCATTCTCAAAATTGACTATTAGTTAGTAGTTAGTAGTTAGTAGTTAGTAGTTAGTTCCCACTATCCACTATCTACTAACCACTAACATCCCCATAATCACTTCTCCCTTTTAGTTGAAAGGAGATGGACGGAATGGTATTGGTTAATTATGTTACTCACTTGCAACGGGTGGATTGATTCTGTAGCTTGAAATTAGCAAGCTACAGCAACAACTGTCACCTTGATTGCTTAGTGCTTTCCTTTAGTAGTTTAACTCACACTCTTTACGTATGGCTTGGTGTCCAGTTTACCCAGTCTTGAGGTTTGAGGAAGGTTTCGTACAACTCGGCTTCGGGTGAGTTTGGCTCAGGCTTGTAGCCGTATTCCCACCGTACTAGGGGAGGTAGGGACATCAAAATTGATTCGGTACGACCGTTGGTTTGCAGTCCAAAAATTGTACCTCGGTCATAAACTAGATTAAATTCTACATACCGTCCCCGGCGGTACAGTTGAAAATTGCGTTGGCGATCGCCATATTCCATCTTGTGTCGCTGCTCTGCGATTGGTAGGTAGGCGCTTAAAAAGGCTTTGCCGCAGCTTTGCACAAAGGCAAACAAATCTTCCCAACTGCGTGGTGCAATAGTTCCCAATTGGTTGCTGTACTTAGCAGCTTCGCTATCAGTATGAGGACCGCGATATAAAGCACCTTGACCATCTTGATAATCAAAAAACAGACCACCAACGCCCCGCGTCTCCCCCCGATGCTTTAAGTAAAAATACTCATCACACCAGCGTTTAAAGACTGGGTAATACTCTGAGTGATGAGCATCACAGGCTTGCTTGAATGTTTGATGGAAATGAATGGCATCTTCAGCAAAGGGATAATAGGGGGTCAGATCGGCACCACCACCAAACCACCATACCGGGCCTGCTTCAAAATAGCGATAATTGAGGTGAACGGTGGGTACGTAAGGATTGCGGGGATGCAACACCATTGAAGTGCCTGTGGCATAGAAATCATGTCCTTTTGCTTCTGGGCGTTGTGCGAGAATTGAAGGCGGTAAATGGGAACCCCAAACTTCAGAAAAATTTACACCACCTTGTTCAAAGATTGCGCCTTCTCGCATCACGCGCGATCGCCCACCGCCTCCCTCCGGACGTTCCCAAGAATCTTCCTGAAATTTACCTACACCATCCAATTTTTCTAAAGCTTGGGTAATTTCGTCTTGTAAACTTTTCATAAACTGACTGACCCTAGCTTTAGCGTCAGTTGGTGGTAAAGATGCAGATGATTCTACTGGTAAAGCCGGTCTTTGAGAGTTAGTCACCATAAATTCAACAACCTAAATAACTATTTGCAAAAAGCAACAATTTTTTAACTAAGAACCCACCACAGCAGCAGCCAACAGTTCGGCTAAAAATGCCTACCTTGCTTTTCTCTTGAGGATCAAGCATTCAGGCAGTGGGTGGGCATGACTAGAGTTATTTTCTCTCAAATGCGTATAGGCTTGTATATTGATTGATTTTTTTTCAACTTCTTTTCTAAATGTAAATATTTTGGTATGAATACTCTACTTTGGCGAATTAGTCTATAAGCACTTTTGACCTTGTAAGTAATTCAAAAGCGGGCTACTTTGACAAAAAAATTACTTTGGTAAAACCTAAATGCTATGTCTGAATTTAGCCCAAATTTTACTGTGGAGACCCTATTCACCAAAATCAAAGTAAAACAGTATAATCGCACACCAAATTTTTCTGTGCATTTCCGCAGTAGGTAGGAAGATATCGGGTGCTGATTAATAGTATTTATAAAAAGTAGAAAAAATATGGTTTCTCTTGCAGGGTTGTTACCTCAGGCATCAGAAGTTTCAAGGAGAATGGGGACTAGAGACTAAGAACTAGGGACTGGAAAGGGTTAAGGGGCATGGGACAAAGGGCATGGGAAAAAACAAGAGGGGGAAGGGTAAAGGAGGAAGGCTGAAAGGGTAGTAATATTCCTTTACCCTTTACCCTTTACCCCATCCCCAATCCCCAATCCCCAATCACCAATCCCCATTCATCATGCAAGAGTTACCAGAAAGCATGTAGCGAAGAGGATTAGGAAAATGCGAGCTTGGTTGCCCAACTTCATCCACCGCAAACGTCGTCGGTTTTGCGCTTCTCTAATACGAACTTATCGCGAGATTAGTTCTGCTTCTGTTGATGAACTGTGGCAAAAGCTAGTTAACTTGGCAGACGTCTCCTGGCATCCACTTCTCAAAAGCACGAACGTCCCTTATGGATTAGTACCCAAACCAGGATTAATTTATCAAGCGGTGACACGTTTTTCACCAATTCCGATACGTATTTTTGTAGAGCGCGTCAATCCCAGAGAGTTACTGAGTATCAGAATATTGGCGATTCCTGGTGTTGAAGAACGAATCACTTACACTATAGAGTCTACCCTTTGCGGTACCTATTTGTCATATTCTGTTACACTACGCGGTTGGTTATCGCCCTTGATTTGGTCATTTTCTCGTCCTTACGCCGATCGCGTCGCCAAAGCTTTAATCGAGGCAGTTGAAAAAGGGACATTATCAGCAGTTTCAGGGAAAGGGAAACCACTCAAGGATAGTTGTTTTGATTTTTAGGTATTGGTTAGTGGATAGTGGTTAGTGGGGAGTGGCAAACTACTAACCACTAACTACTAACTAATAACAATTTCCAATTAAGATGCAAGTAGATAACTAGATAATCATTGCTGTTTGTTAAATAATGTTGCGGCAGTAAGGGTAAAAACACTATGAATAATGTCCTCGATTCTCGCTCAGTCTTAGAAGTGTTGCGACCGGTACAAGACCCAGAACTCCGCAAAAGTCTGGTAGAAATGAATATGATTCGCAACATTAAAATTGACGGAGGCAAAGTAAATTTTACTTTGGTGTTGACTACACCTGCCTGCCCGTTACGTGAATTCATCGTGGAAGACTGTCAAAAAGCGGTGAAAACTCTACCAGGGGTTACGGATGTATCCGTAGAAGTAACAGCAGAAACACCCCAGCAAAAAAGTTTACCCGATCGCACAGGCGTGACTGGTGTAAAGAATATTATCGCCATTTCTAGTGGTAAAGGCGGCGTCGGTAAAAGTACGGTGGCTGTGAATGTAGCAGTCGCTCTGGCACAATCTGGGGCGAAGGTAGGTTTGCTCGACGCGGATATTTACGGGCCTAACGATCCTACGATGCTGGGATTAGCTGACGCTCAGATTGTGGTGCGCTCCTCGGAGAAAGGAGAAGTATTGGAGCCTGCTTTCAATCATGGCGTCAAACTAGTATCAATGGGCTTTTTGATTGACCGTGACCAACCCGTGATTTGGCGCGGGCCAATGCTGAATGGGGTAATTCGCCAGTTTCTCTATCAAGTGCAATGGGGAGAACTGGACTATATGATTGTCGATATGCCACCGGGAACAGGGGATGCTCAGTTAACATTGACACAAGCAGTGCCAATGGCAGGAGCAGTGATTGTAACGACACCGCAAACTGTCGCTTTGTTAGATTCTCGCAAAGGTTTGCGAATGTTTCAGCAGATGCACGTACCTGTCTTGGGGATAGTAGAAAACATGAGTTATTTCATTCCCCCGGATATGCCAGATAAGCAGTATGACATTTTTGGATCTGGTGGTGGCTCTAAAACAGCGGCAGAGTTGGGAGTGCCGTTGTTGGGGTGCATACCATTAGAAATTTCCACGCGTATCGGCGGAGACAGCGGTGTACCAATAGTTGCAGCCGATCCAGATTCAGCCAGTGCCAAAGCATTCAAGGCGATCGCCCAAATAATCGCAGGCAAAGTATCAGTTGCTGCCCTTACATAAGAAATTGTAATTTTTGTCTGGGTAACAAACTATGGGTCGGAATACAGACTTTTAGTAGTCAGTAAATTTAAAATCTAAAAACTAAAGTCTCAAATCCCCCCATGTTGTTAAAAAGGTCACGCTCTCCCCTCTTGCAAATTCGCTGGAAATATTGGTTTAAACCTTGGCAGCAAATGGACTGGCTGTTATTTTGTTTGCCCGTAGGTTTGACCATATTTGGTGGCATCATGATCCGCAGTACCGAATTGAACCAGGGACTCACCGACTGGTGGTGGCACTGGCTGATTGGTGCTATTGGTTGCGCGATCGCCTTGCTGCTGGTTCGCTTTCGTTATGAAAATCTACTCCAATGGCATTGGGTGACATACACAATTACCAACATCAGCTTGATCGCAGTCATGGTAATTGGTCACAGTGCTAAAGGCGCACAACGGTGGATCAACATCTTTGGTTTCAACATCCAGCCTTCAGAATTTGCCAAAATCGGGATCATTATCACCCTAGCCGCTTTGCTACACAAACGCACTGCTTCTAGCCTTGATAGCGTTTTCCGCGCTTTGGCAATTACTGCCATTCCTTGGGGATTGGTATTTTTGCAACCAGACTTGGCAACATCACTAGTATTTGGTGCGATCGTCTTGGGGATGTTGTACTGGGCAAATGCTAACCCAGGCTGGTTGATACTAATGATTTCTCCGATTTTTGCCGCGATTTTGTTTAGCATACCCTGGCCCTTTGCGATCGCTTTCTCCAAAGACATTACTTTCGGCCCGTTAGGGTTAGTTTGGTCAGTAATCATGGGGATTGTTGGCTGGCGTACCCTCCCTTGGCGAAAATATAACCTTGGCGCTATCGGTGCATGGAGTCTGAATATGCTGGGTGGCGAATTAGGACTGTTTATTTGGAACCACGTGCTCAAAGAGTATCAAAAAGACCGACTCACTTCATTCATGAACCCCAAAGCCGATCCCCTCGGCGCTGCTTATCACCAAATCCAATCTCGTATTGCCATTGGTGCTGGTGAGTGGTGGGGATGGGGTCTTTTCAAAGGTCCGATGACTCAGTTGAATTTCGTTCCCGAACAGCACACAGATTTTATCTTCTCTGCCGTGGGAGAAGAATTCGGTTTCATTGGCTGTTTGATATTGCTCTTTGTCTTCTGCTTAATTTGTCTGCGCCTGTTACACGTTGCCCAAACTGCCAAAGATAATTTTGGCTCATTATTAGCTATTGGTGTTTTTTCCATGATCGTGTTTCAGATGATTGTCAACATTGGCATGACTGTTGGTTTAGCGCCAGTAGCAGGAATTCCCTTACCTTGGATGAGTTACGGGCGTTCTGCTATGTTGAAAAACTTTATTGCCTTGGGAATAGTCGAGTCTGTGGCTAATTTTCGCCAAAAGCAGAAGTATTAATCGTAGTCAATAGTCATTAGTCATTAGTCATTGGAAACTGACAAAGGACAAAGGACAAATGACCAATGACAAATCACCAGTCACAAGTATTAAGCTATTAACAGGAAACCTAGAGAGTAAAAATCATGATCCTGCCAGGAGCAACTGTTCGCGTCAAGAATCCGAAAGATACCTATTATCGCTATGAAGGACTCGTGCAACGGGTAAGTGATGGCAAGGTCGCCGTACTGTTTGAAGGTGGTAACTGGGATAAATTAGTTACCTTTCGTCTCTCAGAACTAGAACCTGTAGAGACAACAGCCGGACGTAAAAAAGCAAAATAGTCCAAAGTCCAGAGTCAAGAGTCAATAGTTCATAACATTGTGACTCTTGACTTTTGAATGCGTGACTTTTGAATGCGTGACTTTTGATAACTATGCGTCTTCCCCTGCCACAATTTAACAGAGGCGATCGCCACCCCAACCACTTTGCGGAGGTGGTAGAAACTACTACTTGCGAGTTTTTAGCCCAGTGTCTGGAACCGGAAGACTTAAGCTTTCCCCCTATGCCCCCCTTTGGCAGTTGGGTTTGTTCCGTGGATGAAGAATCAGGCAATCAAGTGTATGCTGTGGTCTACCATGCCACAACAATGCCCATCGATTCCGTACACAGACCAGTGGCTCTAGGATTGTCGCTACAGGAGTTGCGAGAAGAACAACCCCAAATATTCGCCATGCTTAAAACCGAATTCCGTGCTGCGATCGTAGGCTTTGCAACAGGCTCCAATATACGGGGTTTTAGTGCTCGACTGTATCAGTATTTACCTCCTCGTCCACCGCAAATTCATCAACCAGTTTATCGATGCGAAAGTGAAGCGATAATTAAATTTACCGAACAGCTAGATTTTTTGCGGACACTGCTTTTTGTCAACGGTGCGCCAGTAGATTCTTTGACCGCAGCAGCCATTCGCGAGGTATATCAGTTACGTAAAGCTGATCGAGAATGGCTCATCCAAGCCGGACGTACCCTGAGCGTATTGCTCAAAGACGACTACGATCGCCTGCGGTTCATTTTGAGTCAAATCCACCCATAGGTAGTTCGTTCCTAGATAATTGCTTAGTTAGTGTAAGTAAAATTTTGATATTTATCGTCCGGGTAGCTTCTGCTGTTATTTCGTCACTAGGGGTGTAAGTGGATAGGGGTGTAGGGGTTTAGTGAACAAGATATTTCTTGCTATTCTACACCCTTTAATCCTTATACCCCGACCTTTGATCGTGATTCGAGGATTGCCCTAGGAGAATCACAGTCCCACCATCACCCCTGCAATTCCTACCTATGGAACTGATCTCACAAGTTCTTGCTGTTGAAGATACTGCCCAAGTTCTCACTAAGGAACCCATTATTCCCTTTGCTATTCTGCTGGTGGTCATTTTAGTCGTACCCGTCGTATTTGAGCGACTACGACTACCAGGACTGGTAGGTTTAGTGCTATCGGGGGTAGTACTTGGCCCCTATGGCTGGAATATATTCCAGACAGAATCGCCTGTTATGAGCCTGCTTGCAGACATTGGGTTAATTTATTTGATGTTTGTAGCGGGTTTAGAAATTGACTTAGAGCAGTTCCGCCGCCAAAAAAGTCAAGTTTTCGGCTTTGGCTGCTTGAGCTTCAGTATACCTCTGGTGGTGGGAATCTCGATCGGTCGGAGTTTTGGCTTTGGCTGGAATGAGGCTGTACTAGTTGGTTCTATTTTGGCTTCCCACACGCTTTTAGCATATCCCCTCATTAATCGCTTGGGAGTAATAAACAACGAAGCAGTCAGTACGACTATTGGGGCCACGGTTTTAACGAACTTAGGCGCACTACTAGTATTTGCCCTATGTTTAGCTGCCAACACTGCCAATTTGGGTTTTTGGCAGAGCATTCCTTTATTTAATTCACTAATTATTTACACCATTATCGTTTTGCTTGGCTGCAATTGGGCAGGCAAAGAATTTTTTCGGCGTTCGGGAGACGATGAGGGAAATCAATTCTTGTTTGTGTTGCTTTCTGTATTTCTTGCTGCCGTAGGTACCCAATTGATTGGGGTAGAAAAAATTGTTGGAGCCTTTTTAGCTGGTTTGGCAGTAAACGAGGCGGTTGGCGAAGGCCCGGTAAAAGAGAAAGTGGTTTTTGTTGGCAGCGTACTATTCATCCCAATTTTCTTTGTTCATTTAGGCCTGCTCTTTAATCTGCCTGCCCTTTTCAGCAGTATCACCACCATTCAATTAACGCTGTTGCTTGTAGTAGGTTTAATTGCCAGCAAATTTATCGCTGCTTTTGGGGTGAAGTTACTTTATCATTACAACTGGCAGGAAATGTTAACTATGTGGTCGCTGTCATTACCCCAGGTGGGTGTGACATTAGCCGCAACTTTAGTCGCGTATCAGAATAAGTTGCTATCGCTAACAGTATTAAATAGTGCGATCGCCTTAATGTTGCTGACATCAACCCTAGGCTCGTTGATGAGCAGTCGGTTTGCCGTTGGTTTGACTTCCGCGATTGGGAAGGAAAAACCGTCAATAACGCCACCATACACCGATTCTGGAAAAAGAGACAACATTCCTTTTACTATCGTTGTACCAGTCCATAATCCCCAAACACAGCAGTATTTAATTGAAATGGCGGCGTTATTGGCACGTCAGGCAAATGGCAGGATTATACCGTTAGCTATTGCCACTGCAACAGCTCATATGGATGCACCTAAATTAGAGATCTCTCTAGAACGTAGCGAACGTTTGCTGCTTAAAGCTATGGCCTTGAGTAAAGTATTGGGTGTGGAAGCAGAACCATTACTGCGAATCGATGATGCCTTTGCACAGGGAATTAGCAGATCGGCACGCGAACAAAAGGCTAATTTAATCTTGATGGGATGGGGTAAACGAACTGGGTTGAGGGCGCGTTTATTCGGTAATGTGATTGATAGTGTTTTGTGGTCATCACATTGCCCAGTGGCGGTGACTCGTTTGGTAGAATCACCGAAAAAAATTCAGCGGATCTTGGTGCCAGTAGAAAATTTAATGGCACCAACATTGCAACCGATGCAATTTGCCCAGATGCTCGCAGAGGCAAATCAAGCGCAAGTAACCGTGTTGAATGTATGCGAACGCCGCACTAGTTCCAGCAAGATAGCGTGGAGGCGATCGCAACTTTCTCTACTGGTATCAAAATTAGCTTTAGCTAATCCACCAGAGATTCAAATTATTGCTCATGAAAATGTTGCTCAGGCCATCTTGCAGGCAGCACGATTATATGATTTAGTCGTGCTACCTTTTGTACGTAATCGCACTAGTCCAGGTGGTTTAGCTATTAGTGATGTCACAACTCAGTTAGCTAGACAACTTACCTGTTCTATTGTCATGCTTGGGGAACCACAACGCACTCAATCAACAGTTCTACCAGCGGGTGTTCCCGGTTCTACGGCAGTTGTGTAATTTGTTGTTCGTTGATTGTTGGTTGTTGTTCGGTGGTTGCTTCCAAACAACAAACAACAAACAACAAACAACATTTCCGACTTTAAAAAACTTTATATTTTTAAAGATTTCATGAAATCTTAGGGAAAAGATCGGTATTTCCAGAAGATGTTTGATAATTTTGCTTAAAGCATTGTTCAGCAATTGAATATAAACATAAAGACTCACATACAAAGGAAATTTGACTAACATTAGTTCTTTAGATACTCTTACTTGTGCTGTATTTTCTTTCTTTGAGTGGGTACTCTAAGCACAAGCACAATAGCAGCTGTTGAATATCTATAACTACTTGGAAAACTATGAGAATTTTGGTGACGGGCGGTGCTGGGTTTATTGGTTCCCATCTAATCGACCGACTAATAGCTGACGGGCACGAAGTCATTTGTTTGGATAATTTCTATACAGGTCACAAACGTAACATCCTTAAATGGATGAATCACCCCTATTTTGAACTTATCCGCCATGACATTACTGAACCAATACGCTTAGAAGTCGATCAAATTTACCATTTAGCTTGTCCTGCTTCCCCAGTACATTATCAGTACAACCCAGTTAAAACTGTTAAAACCAACGTTATGGGGACGTTGAATATGTTGGGGTTAGCTAAGCGCGTGAAAGCACGCTTTTTATTAGCTTCCACAAGTGAAGTTTACGGCGATCCAGAAGTTCATCCCCAAAGCGAAGAATATAGGGGTAACGTCAATCCCATCGGACTTCGTTCATGCTATGACGAAGGCAAACGTATTGCTGAAACACTAGCATTTGATTACTACAGACAAAATAAAGTTGATATTAGAGTTGCTCGCATCTTTAATACCTATGGACCTCGAATGTTAGAAAATGACGGTCGGGTAGTGAGCAATTTGGTAGTTCAAGCGTTGCGGGGTATTCCTTTAACCGTATACGGTGATGGTTCACAAACACGTAGTTTTTGTTACGTTTCAGACTTAGTAGAAGGGCTGATGCGATTAATGAATAATGACTACACAGGACCAGTCAATCTAGGAAACCCTGATGAATACACAATTTTAGAATTAGCCCAGGCAGTCCAAAATCTAATCAACCCAGATGCAGAGATTAAGTTTCAACCACTGCCCGCTGATGATCCGCGCCGCCGTCGCCCCGATATTACCAGAGCGAAAACCTGGTTAAATTGGGAACCTACCGTTCCTCTGCAAGAAGGGTTAAAACTGACTGTAGAAGATTTCCGCGATCGTATAAAAAGTGGTCAATAGTCAATAGTCAATAGTCATTAGTCAAAAAATTTACTCTTGACTCTTGACCCTTGACTCTGGACTCTGGACTTATTCGTAGAAAATTAACCCCAAAAAAGTGAGGAATTAGAATAAGATGCGTGTTTGTGTTATTGGTACTGGTTACGTCGGCTTGGTTACAGGTGCTTGCTTGGCTCACATCGGGCATGATGTCATTTGTGTAGATAACAACGAAGAAAAAGTAAAATTAATGAAGTCTGGGCAGTCGCCTATATTCGAGCCGGGACTCTCAGAAATCATGCAGACTGCCATTGCTAATGGCAAGATCCAGTTCACAACTGATCTCGGTGCTGGAGTCACTCACGGGGAGATTCTGTTTATTGCTGTAGGAACACCGCCTCTACCCACTGGTGAAAGCGATACTCGCTACGTTGAAGCTGTTGCTCGTGGCATTGGTTCCCACTTAAATGGTGGCTATAAGGTGATTGTCAATAAATCTACTGTACCTATTGGCTCTGGTGACTGGGTACGGATGATTGTTCTAGATGGCATTGCCGAACGCCAAAAAACACTAGTGCCTGTTGGTGGGGGACACGATGAAGAAAAATTGCCTGAGATTACAGCCGAGTTTGATGTAGTTAGCAATCCAGAGTTTTTGCGGGAAGGTTCGGCAGTTTACGATACATTCAATCCCGATCGCATTGTTTTAGGTGGCAATAGCTCGAAAGCAACTGCCATGATGCAAGAACTGTATGCCCCAATTGTAGAGCGCAAGTACGCTGAAGACCAGTCTTTACCACCAGTGCCAGTACTGGTAACGGATCTCAGTTCGGCAGAAATGATTAAATACGCTGCTAACGCCTTTTTAGCAACCAAGATTAGTTTTATTAACGAAGTAGCTAACATTTGCGATCGCGTTGGTGCTGATGTCACCCAAGTAGCAAAAGGCATCGGTCTTGACTCCCGCATCGGTAATAAATTCTTAAACGCTGGTATTGGTTGGGGTGGTTCCTGCTTCCCCAAAGATGTAGCAGCGCTGATTCACACTGCTGATGACTACGGCTACGAAGCACAGTTACTCAAAGCTGCTGTTTGCGTCAACCAACGCCAGCGCCTAATTGCTGTAGAAAAACTCCAGCAAGCACTGAAAATCCTTAAAGGTAAAACTGTTGGATTACTCGGTCTTACCTTCAAACCTGATACCGATGATATGCGCGACGCCCCTGCACTCAATCTGATCGAGCAGTTGAATCGACTGGGAGCTAAAGTTAAGGCATATGACCCGATTGTTTCCCAATCTGGTTTGCGTGATGGTCTTTCTGGTGTTCTGGTAGAAACAGACCCAGAAAGACTTGCCGATGGTTGTGATGCGTTGGTATTAGTAACCGAATGGCAACAGTTCAACCATCTTGACTACGCTAAGATGGCAAAATTGATGAACCACCCGGTCATGATTGACGGTCGTAACTTCCTCGACCCTGAAACAATGTTGAGAGCTGGCTTCCAGTACATTGGTGTAGGGCGATAATAGAGATGTAATGAGCCGCTAGTTATTAACTTCCACAAAAAGCCGACTGGGACTATCATCTTACCAGTCGGCAATTAGCTTTTTATAAGGAGGAAAAACTGAAAGTATACTAAAGCTTGTCTGATAATTATAAATTTTTCGACTAAGATTTTGAATTATTTTCTCTATCATCTAATCTAAGTATTGTCTTGAATTATACATTTCAATCTATAATTTAGCTTTGATAGTCTGAAAAATACCTGAGTAAGCCTAAATAAAATATACGTACTGATACTTATTAATTTGCAATTTGTGAAACATATCTTGCTTATTAAAGATATATTTAGCTTAGCGTCAAAATAATTAAAGTGTTTGTCTAACTTTTGAACCTAATTCTTAAATTTTGTATGACCCCTCAGGAAAGTAATGCAAAAGAAGCTTCTGCATCGTCAGGAGTGGGACGCAGTTTGCGGGAAAATTTGGGTTTGATAGCTATTGCCTTAGTTTTAGCATTCTTAATCCGGACTTTTATTGCCGAACCTCGCTACATCCCTTCAGATTCAATGGTGCCAACCTTACATACAGATGATCGCTTAGTGGTAGAAAAAGTCTCTTACTATTTTCACCCTCCACATTCAGGCGATATCATCGTTTTTCAACCTCCCGAAGAACTCCAACGACGGGGATATCACAAAGACCAAGCTTTTATCAAACGCGTGATTGGGGAACCAGGTAAGATAGTTGCCATTAATAGTGGCAAAGTTTACATTAACGGAAAACCCTTACAAGAAAACTACATTGCCGAACCACCAAATCAACCGTTTCCACCAGTACAAGTCCCTGAAAATGAGTTTTTTGTCATGGGAGACAACCGCAACGATAGTAATGACTCTCGTTACTGGGGCTTTTTACCAAGAAAAAATATCATTGGTCGGGCAGTGTTTCGCTTTTGGCCGCTTAGTCGAATTGGGTTTGTTTAAAAAATAGTTAGTGGTTAGTGGTTAGTGGTAAACAACTAACAACTAACAACTAACAACTAACTACTAACAACTAACTACTAACTACTAACAATCCTTCACCTAAAATCTGAGATAATACATCAGCTGGGCAAGGATATCACCCGATAGATTTAGCCGTTGCTGGAAATCTACTAAGTTACGGTACAGCCCAGCTGATTGGCGGTTTTCGACTACTGCTTGAGCCAGAGACGCATCTATAAACGGTACTTTTAGCAAGCTTTCAATCGTTGCTGTATTGGGATTAATCACATAGGTAATATTATTTACAGCTTCGTCATCGTAATAACTAAAATTTAGAATTGGTTCTAAAGGCTTGAGTCGCTGTATCGATATACTCAAAGCCGCAGCTAGATCTTCAATACAGTAAAATTTAACACCACTACGCGAAAGTTCTACAAGCGATCGCGCTTGGTGAATCGATAACCCTGGCAGGCGCAACCAATCATCTACAGTTGCCTGATTAGCATCTATACGGATGCCTAGGGATGCAGCGATCGCAATTTCCTCTGCTGATTGGAGTCGGTAGTAAGGATCGTTGAGCAGTTTAGAACGTAGTTTTTGCAGCCTAGGGTTGAGTGTAAATGGCAGCCTGTTTTGGTTCATGGTATTGGTGGATAGTGGATAGTGGATAGTGGAAAAAACCGATTATGACTACTAACTACTAACTACTAACTACTAACTACTAACTACTAACTACTAACTACCAACAAATCAAGAAATTTGGTCGAGTAACTGACGGCGTTTTTGCTCAAATTCATATTCAGAAATTAGTCCATCCTGACGCAGAGCATCTAATTCACGCAAAGCATCAGCGATCGCTCCAACTTGATTTGCCCCTGACTGCACGGAACGAACCACTGACTTGCCTTGATTAAAATTCTGATCGAAGGTTTCTTCATCCTGAGCTAAATACCAAACACCCTCTATAGCACTAGCTACCTTGGGAATCGGTGTCCAAGAAAGCAATAGGTATAAAAGACCCCACAGAGGCTGTCCCAAATAAAACTTATGTAAACCTGAAATTGTCAGCGTGCCAGCAAAAGCTAAAATTGCAGCAACACTCCGGCTTTTTCGCTTAGTCAGCATTTTCTTATCAACCTACCACTACCACATTTCTCACGGCAAGACAGCCATAGTAGCAAAGGACATTCATAAAATCAGCATTGCTGCTATCAAACTTTCAACCTCTGAATATATTGTATTAATTTAAGTCTGGTGCTACTAGCCAAATCTCATGACCCTTGAGTTTTGACTCTGGACTCTTGACTAATAACAGTCAAGTGTTGATATCTCGGTAACAAACCGTACTCTAACCGAAGTCTGTTTCTGATGTTAGTTACCTAGACTAAAATAAAGCTAAAGACATAAGTTTAAGATAAAGGTGAGCTACTGAGCATCGGTACTCATTTGATATAGAAGCAACATGGGATTCTTTGACTCTGAGATTGTTCAGCAAGAAGCGAAACAGCTGTTTGAAGATTATCAAGCGCTGATCAAACTTGGCAATAGTTACGGCAAGTTTGATCGCGAGGGTAAAAAGCTGTTTATTGAGCAAATGGAAGCAATGATGGAGCGCTATCGCGTCTTTATGAAGCGATTCGAGCTATCGGAGGATTTTATGGCGCAAATGACTATCCAGCAGTTGAAAACTCAGCTTAGTCAGTTTGGCGTCACACCACAACAAATGTTTGACCAAATGCAACTCACTCTAGAGCGCATGAAAGCAGAGCTAGAAAAACAGCCTTAGAAACCAAGGGCTAAGAGCTAGCTAGGGGCTAGAGAGACATTATTCTAAAATCAAAACTCTAAATTCAAAATCCTAGTTCTTAATTTCTATCTCTGATTTTTGATCGTCCCTTAGTCCATAATCCCTAGTCCCTCTACTTTTTAGGGCGAGGAAACTGAGAAATAGGCTTGAAGTTCTCCACTGGCTCGTCTTTGAGCGCCCTAACCATAAAGTCGCGCCAGACGGGAGCAACCATAACACCACCTGTCGCACCGCGAGCCAATTGTCTATTGTCGTCTCTGCCCACCCAAACAGCTGTTGTTAGCTGGGGTACAGTACCGACAAACCAAATATCTTTTTCTGAAGAAGTAGTTCCTGTCTTACCAGCAGCTGGGCGACCAATAGCAGCATTTTTACCAGTACCATCAGTAATTACCGAGCGCATCGTATCGATAGTTGCCGCTGCTGCCCAAGGTTCCAAAACTAGCTGGGGTTTGGGAGTATTATCTAGCAACACATTACCACGACTATCAGTGACGCGGGCAATTACCGTTGTCGGTGACTGCCAGCCATAATTGGCAAAGGTAGCATAAGCGGATGCCATTTCTAAAGGCGTTACACCAATAGCACCAAGAGGCAAAGAAGTCACTGGCTCCATCGGACTCATAATCCCCAAGGTACGGCAAGTCTCGACAACTTTATTCATGCCTATAGCCTTGCCAATCTTAATTACGGGGACGTTACGAGACAGCTTTAAAGCAGTACGAATTGACATTGAGCCGCCATAACTACCATCGTAGTTTTTCGGGCTGTACCAACCACTGCCATCTCGGTAACTGACTGGAGTATCGTAAACCACCGTTTCTGGCCCGTACTTACCAGTAGCAAAAGCAGCGTAGTAAACAAAGGGTTTAAAAGCAGATCCTGGTTGCCGATAAGCTTGAGTTGCTCGGTTAAACTCACTAGTTCTGGAGTCTACACCACCCACCAATGCTTTTACATAATGGGTGCGGGGGTCAATTGCCACAAGGGCAATTTGATTTTTAGATAACCCTTGACCGAGAAGTCTTTTATGCCATTTACTGACAGTCTCCTCTGCCATTGCTTGAAACTTAGCGTCAACCGTAGTTTGTACCCGCATTCCGCCTTTTAGCAGCGCCTCGCGACCAAATTTTCTCGCTAACTCTTGGGAAACAGCGTTGGTTATATAAGGCAGGGCGCTACCTTGGAATGACCTAATTCTACCCAGCTTAATTTTTTGTTGCAGGGCATCGTCGTACTCTTTTTGCGTGATCCAACCCAAAGAGAGCATCCGCCCCAAAACCTCTTTCTGTTGGTATTTGGCCTTTTCCATGCTGATAAAAGGGCTGTATTGTTCTGGCGCTTGGATCAAACCCGCCATCATTGCCGACTCAGCTAAGGTTAAATATTCGGCCGACTTGTTAAAGTAACTGCGCGCTGCCGTTTGTACACCATAGTTGTTGTGACCCCAATACACTTGATTGAGGTACATTTCCAAAATTTGGTCTTTTGTAAGTATTTGTTCTAGGCGAATTGCCAATACCGCCTCTGCTATCTTGCGGGTAAATTCACGTCTCTGAGACAAAAACAGGTTTTTCACCAGCTGCATAGTAATGGTGGAACCACCCTCACGCACTCCACCTGCTATCCAGTTGGTGATAACTGCACGCCCCACACCTTTGGGGTTAATGCCGTGGTGATAGTAAAAGTCGCCATCCTCGCTTGCTAGCACTGCCCGTTTGAGTTCCGGAGAAATTTTATCTAGGGGTACCACTTCACGGTTGGCTTCACCGTGGATACTGGCTAACAACTTGCCCTTGATGTCATAAATGTAAGTAGTTTCAGAAGGGAAAAAACTGCGTAGCTGCCTAACATCGGGCAAATTGCGGAAACTAATGGCTAAGCCAACCAGCCCTCCCGCTACAATAGAACTCGCCAGCATGGTGATTGATAGTAAAGTACCGCCAGCTACCTGACCTACTCCTTTCAAAAACTCGACGCCAGATGAAGGGCTATTTTGGGATTCCTTATCTTCAAAAGTGCTAGACGACACGGCGTTCTCACTTCCTCACTTGTAAATATAACTATAATTTCTTTGGCGCAGTAAGGCGGTTAATTTTTTGCAATTATATTAGTTTGGCAGATAAAAGAGCGGAAGCATTGCTAGTGACTATAACCTACTTAACTTCTATAGTGCAAAGCATTGATAACATTCAACATCCTATTAGTATGGCGCAGAATTTTTCTTGGTTACGTCGTGGCGTAGTCGAAATTTTTCCACAACCAACTGACTCAGACAGTGAAACTGAAAGTTTAGAAAAGCGCTTGGCGACAACCGACCGACCTTTAAGGGTCAAGTATGGAATTGACCCTACGGGTGCGGAGATTCATCTTGGTCATACCATACCAATGCGAAAGCTGCGAGCGTTTCAAGATGCTGGCCATACAGCAGTGCTAATCATTGGTGATTTTACGGCACGCATAGGCGATCCTAGCGGTAAATCCGAAGTGCGTCGCCAATTGACCCAAGAAGAGGTCGAGAAAAACGCCCAGACGTACCTTGACCAAGTGCGGCCTATATTGGATTTTGACACACCTGGAAGGTTAGAGGTAAGGTACAATTCCCAATGGCTCTCCAAACTGGATTTAGGAAAAATTTTGGAGTTGCTTTCAACCATGACAGTAGGGCAGATGCTAGCAAAAGAAGGATTTGCTGAACGTTATAAAAAAGAGAATCCAATTTTCCTACATGAGTTCCTTTATCCGTTGATGCAGGGCTTTGATTCTGTGGCTATCGAAGCAGATGTGGAATTAGGTGGTACTGACCAGAAATTTAACATAGCAGTTGGGCGAGATTTGCAGCGCCATTTTGGACAAAAACCCCAATTTGGGTTACTGCTGCCGATTTTAATTGGCACTGATGGCGTGCAAAAAATGTCTAAGTCTTTAGGGAATTATGTAGGATTATCAGAACATCCAACTCAGAAGTATCAAAAGTTGCAAGGTGTGCCCGACCATTTGCTGGAACAGTATTTTGAACTGTTGACGGATTTACCGCTGGAAAAACTGCCAGATAATCCACGCGATCGCCAAAAATTGCTCGCGCAAGAAATAGTCCGGCAGTATCACGGACATGAAGCCGTCAACAACATTGAAGCAGGTGATGTACCCGAATTTTCTCTATCTAAAGTAGAATTCCCGGCAAAATTATCCTATATTCTCAATGTCAGCGGCTTGTGTAAAAGCGGTGGGGAAGGAAAGCGGAAAATTCAAGAGGGTGGCGTGCGGCTAGATGGCGATCGCATCACCGATGTTGATGCCTCTTTCCAAGCACCTGGTGAATTGCATGGACGAGTTTTGCAATTGGGAAAAAATAAGTTTGTCCGACTTGTAGAGTAATTGGGAATGGTTAGTGGATAGTGGTTAGTGGATAGTGGTTAGTGGATAGTGGTTAGTGGATAGTGGTCAAAGAACTACTAACTACTAACTACCAACTACTAACTACTAACTACTAACTACCACAAGGTTATAACCAAAAATGAACACGAATGACAAAATTATTGTGCCTTTAGATGTGGCTGATGAGGCAGATGCGATCGCCCTTGTCGAACAACTGCCACAAGTCAGCTTTTGGAAAGTTGGTTTAGAGTTGTTTACTAGTACGGGGCCGAAGATTCTCCAAGAGTTAAAATCCCGGCAAAAGCGAATTTTCCTGGATTTGAAGTTTCATGATATCCCTAACACCGTCGCTGGTGCCTGCCGTGTAGCGGCACATTACGGTGTTGATTTGCTGACTATTCATGCTACAGCTGGTAGAGATGCCCTGAAAGCAGCAACGGATGGAGTGCAAACAGGGGCAGCACAAGCGGGTGTACAACCACCAAAGCTAATTGCGATTACACTGTTAACTAGTATTTCTTCCCGACAGTTGGCGTTTGATTTAAGGATTCCTTTAGAATTGCCAGAGTATGCTTTAGAAATGGCACTGATGGCGCAAGAAACTGGATTAGATGGGGCGGTTTGTTCGCCTCAAGAGGTAGCGCAGTTGCGAGATAGTTGCGGGAGTGACTTTGTGTTAGTTTGTCCGGGAGTGCGTCCTACTTGGGCAGATAAAGGAGATCAAAAGCGATCGCTTACTCCAAAGCAAGCACTGCAAGCAGGAGCAAATTATCTCGTCATTGGTCGTCCTATTACTGCTGCTGCCGAACCTGAGTTAGCCTGGAAAAGAATTTGCGACGAGTTAGCAACGGTGACATGAAGTCCAAAGCTAGGAAGAAAAAGTATGGCTTGTGGCTTGTAGCTTGTGGCTTCTGGTTTTTCATCTCAAATTGGCTTGATGACCAAGCATTCGCGCAGAACCTTACCTCCCCTAACCCCTTGCCGATAGCACAGGAGAATGATAAAGATAGGGTGAGGTCTGTTTGCTTAGAACAAAATATAGAAACATTAACTACGCAACTTCTGCGCGATTTACCTAGTTATACTAATCGAATTATTCAACGCGCTCGCCGCCTCAAGAGGTCAACCGACGTTTACGGTTATATTCTAGTCGCAGGAAAACCAGAGTTTACACCGCTACCTCTAAACCCAACCGAAGATACTGGCGCAGAATCAAAAAACGCTTCCAAAGGTGTTGAACAAGTGTTTTTTACTACTTTAGAGCGGCAGTATGTAGGTGAAAAAGCCGTAGAATTACAACAATTCCATTGGTTATTTTTAACAAAAGCCAAGAGTGGTTGGTGGATGGTGACAATGTTTTCTCAAACTGGTTCCTATCCAAAGAAAAATCCCCCGACCCCCCCGCGAGATAGCAGTAACGGCGCTGTTGCCGAAGGAATTAAGACGTGGTTAAGAGATTGTCGTGCTGGAAGTGTGCGATTTGGGAATTAAAAAATAAAGTACTCAGCAACTAAACTTTGGAAGAAGGATGCAGAGTCTTCAGATTTTCGGTCAATTCCTCTAATTTTTCACTCGACTCTTTGGCAATTTGGGTACAGAATGTTGTTGAAAGTAGCCCTGTAGCTGCTGTGACTGTTCCTTCAGTGGCTTTGCCACCAATTAGAAGACCTGCACCAATCGCACTGATACTAATGGAAACTATGAGTGCTACAACAGAGAGGTTAAAGGTCTGCCGTGCCTGACGCAGATGTTCTTGGAAGACATCCAGTGTCATTTTCAGGTAAAGCTCAGAGTGGGAAGTATCGGAGGACAAAGGTTCATTTGTCATAGGATGAATTCAGTTAAATTTGTGGTTATTTAGTAAATTCACTTTTTTCTCCCAGTGATTATTTTGTTTTGTTGATTGCAGAAAAAAAACGGATGTGCAAAGCTGAAGCTTCAGCAGCATCCGTCGTGGTTGTTCCCATCGATGAGCTGTTAACAGAGATTTATTAGATTATTCGGATTTATTCAAAAAATGCATGAGGTGAAGCTGCGCTACCATTACTCCAAGATCGGCAACGCTTAATTCCAGGGCTTTATTCCGTGGACTACTGATGGCCAAAACTGGAACCCGTATCGACCGTTATCTGCACTATGTAGGATCAAAATAGTCGCATAACCTTGCTGTAGACGAAAAGTCTCAAATAATGCGCTATTAAGTTTTGCTAGAACCTGTTCTACGGTTTCCAAGGTTTCCCGCTGTCTAGACAGCGGAGGCGTATTCCAGACAGCTAGGTCTTCTCGTGCAATTGGGAAATATTGATAATCTCCGCAGCGGCACTCGACTTTGTACTGACCTTGATAAGGGCAGCATCGGATTTCTATAAGTCCAGTGTGATTAGATTGTTGAAACCCAGCTATCCTTCGTTCGCAGTAGTCAAGAATTTTCTCTACTGCTTCGGGAGGCATAATCTAGTTTTACACTGTAAATATCATGTGCATGTAAATATTAAAATCATATTTAAAGGCAAGATTTTGTATTTTAAAATACAAAAAAACAGTTTTTTTGTAAGTTTACTGAACATGTAAATTGTAAAGTGATTTATAATTGACATTATGTATACATAAATACAAAAAATAGATGTCGTTTCTGTTTAAATGTCAATAGGATTTACATTTAAGAATTATAATAAAGATCATGAGCAGAGAAGGCGTTGGAAACCAAGAAGCACTACGCGAGATGCTTCAGTTTTTCCTAGACAAAATGGGAGCAACGCAGGTAGAACTCTCAGAAGGAATGGGTGTTAGCCGACCAGTCGTAATTGATTTTTTGAATAAGGGAAAGGAACGATTGCCGGTTGACCGTGAAGGATTGATCAAACTGTGCAATAATCTTCACAATCGTAGCGCATCCAAGAAAAAATCAAAAAGAGAGAGTGACAAAAACTCACAAGAAATAGAATCTAATCCTGACAAACTACGAAAGTTGTTGGGAGAGATTGGAGCTGACGAACTACTGGAGTCTGCTGGTTTCTTGCCAGAGAACCGCTATAGCATTATTCGAGTTACCCCAGAAAGGTTTTTTCAAGTTGCCAAGATAGCTGCATTACTTGAGTTGCTAGAATTTGAAGATTTACTATCTACAACCCAAGAGTTCTTCGCAATTGTAAGCAACAAGATAGCAATTGCCAGCAAAGAACTTTTTCGAGGACATCGCCAGTATCATGACAATGATTCTCTAGGATATCTCATTGATAACCTTTGGAAATCTCAGCCAACACTGGGCTTAAAACTGAGACTGGAAGTAATTGATAAGCTGCACCACGCTTGGGAAGGACTAAAAGCTGGAGGTAAGACAAACTTTACTCAGCAAGAAGCGATCGCACTTTTCCTTAGTATTGTGATTAAGGAACAAATGCCCAAAGATGCAGCTAATCTTCATATCAGAGTTAAAAAGCTGGAATTGCAAACTTTGTCCCAGTCTGTCAATCAGAAAGAGGAATATAGTGATGTATACCGTAAGTTCGTAGATATTGGTATTTGGGCAGAGCGCAATCTAAATACTCCGGGTGTATGCTCAACAACGCAACTGGAAACACAATCTCTTGATTCACTCAATCCAGTCATGATGGCGGTAGTAACTTGTAGCTTTAGTCATGATGACAAACCTAGTGAACTTCTTGAATGGATATATACCTCTAGCAACACAATGGTGGAGAATGCTATCGGTGCCTGTAGCTTACACATGGGTTTGACAAAGCAGATAGCTAATATCACATTATCAACAAAAACCCTCGATAGCAGCATTGATTCATTGGTTGAAACAACGGTAATTCTGGGAAATCAGCAACAGTATCAGGGGATTTGGGTTGACCGGGATTCGATGATCACTATGCTGCAAGCGATCGTCTGTGCAGCAAGGCAATGGGTAGCAGATCAGAACAGAAATGACAGACTCTACTTAGAAAAATATAGTTCAGTATGCAAAGTTCTCTCGGAATTGAGGAAGCGATTAAATATAGCAAGGAAAGCTTTTCAGAATTTTCAGTTTCTTGATAAAGAGTGTGAGTTTGCTGAGATTAAGAGGATTGCTGATACAGCTAGGGATGAATTAAACAAAATTCCCACCAAGGAGGATATTTACTTTTCATATCGGCTCAACTTCTACCGCTGCTATTTCCTTGCAAAGCAACTAGAACTGAGGCTGTCAATTTTCCAAGGCAACATAATTAATGCAAAACTGCTTATTCAAGAAATTAAAGAAGTTCTTGAGAAAGACCAAGAAGTCAAGCAAGAACTTGTTCCTATAGAGGCTTTACTACAGTCAGAAATCTATTTATATGAGCTTTCCTGCGGACATGAGGCAGATTTATTTGCACCCGCTCACAGAAGTAAGTGGCTGGGATTAGAAGGATGGGAGAGTAAAATTAGAGGTGCAATTAAACCAGGCTCTTGCTACAAAGATCCTGGTTTGGATGTTTATCAAGCCTTATCTGAAATTTATGGGAATGCTGCGCGGATAGAGTTTTATCTTTCAAATGAGAAAAATACACTTGAAGAAGCCGCAGAAAATTTTCTCAGAGCAGCTCATTATGCATCACGTATTGGTTTAACTCAGCGGATGGCTCGATGGCTAGCTTTAGCAGGACGAGTCTGGGTTCGGCTCGGAGATGGGAATTTGGCAATACAGGCATTAGCTTTTGCCGAGACACTTGCGAAAGCTGATTTAACAACTAGTCACAGCAATAATTTTTGCCAAGCAGTTCTTTCAGAAATTTATTTACTCAATGGAGAATATCAGCTTTTAATTCAAAATGACCCTACCAACGCTTTAGAGTGTTTTTTAAAGGCACTTAAGGGGTCTGTATACTTAGGCTTAAACCGTCGGATGTGTGATGCACTCTTCAATATTTCCAGGTGCTCGAAGAAGCTTAGCAACTTGAGCATTAAAGGAGGACTGAGCAAGGTTTTTAAGGAAGACGATCAGTTAACTAAGTCAAACAAAAGCAAACTGAATAAAATGAGCAATTACACTTCCGAGAAAGTTTTAGATTTACTGTGTAATCTATGGAATGGAGAAGACAATCCTAACTGGTTTCAAGTGCAGGGTGAATTTTCTAAGCTGGCTGCCGATACTTGGCAAGGATGGCATCGTGATACATCTGAGTCTGGTTCAACGACGAAACACCCCATTGCCAAGTGTATAGAAAGCGAATCTTGGCTTTGTCAAGTTAATTGAACATTGTGGTGCGTTAGGACGGCGTTCTAACGCACCTAATACTAGTGGTCTACCACACCAAGTTTGCTGAGTTCGTAGTAAGCACTTTAGTGCTTAATTGAGCGCTAAAGCGCTCACTACGAACCATATCAAACCATTAAAGTTCGATTGGCAGACTACTAGTCCTTTGCTGTCAGAATTTCATCGTACTTAGCACGCACAGCTTGAATATCTTGCCACATCAACCACTTGGGACTACCAACTTCACGAGACTGATTACGCAGCAAGTAAGAAGGGTGAAAAATCGGCATGCACAGACGTCCTTCCCACTCCATCCAAGTTCCGCGAATTTTGGTAATCCCTCGCTTATCGTTGATTAAAGCTTTAACAGCGGTTGCACCCGTCAACAGAATAATTTTGGGGTCAACCAGACGAATTTGTTCCAATAGATAGGGTTTACAAGCCGCCATTTCTTCAGGTGTCGGAGTCCGGTTGCCGGGGGGACGGCAATTATGTACAACGCCTGCGGGTGTTACAAAGTTGGCTGTATCTTCAACATCTATGCAGTATACCAGATAGGAATCTGGCTTTGGTGGTAATAGTGTTTTGTTAACTGGTTTCCAGTAAGTTACAACAGTTTCTTCTTGGTAGGCTTCCAAATTAAAGGGAATACTGTGCAATTCCTCTGGTAATTTGTACCGCATAGAAGAGGGTATATATTCTGCAATATTCTCTAAAAATCTAATTCCTTCGCCATATCTGAAACAAAGTCTCCAAGTAGATCTAAAAACGGCATAGGTCTGATAACCTTGACTTGCAAAATAATTAATAACTTTTTCAACAGTTTCTTTTGTAACGTCTCCTAACGCGATTTCAACATTAATATCTTGTCTGACTTTTCCATTTTTGGTTTTTCTCCTCCAATAACCATCATCCATGTACCAGATGGCTAAACCAAAGTTGTCTAGCTTTTGTAGCGCTGCAAAGGGAAAGTCTTTTTTACCATTGGCATACCATTCCTGACGTAGATCGTGCAGGTAGTAAGTTTTCGCCAATCCCATACTAATGGCTCTATGACTATTGCCATTTTGGGTTTTAGCCAGATATTCTCTCAGTTGTGGTCGAAAACCATTTAAAACTCTTGTTTTGAGTTTTAAATAAGCTTCCTGCTGAATACTGTGATTTTCAAGATATGCACCATTAGAACCAATACAACTATCACCTAGCAAAGAACCTAGTAATACTTGTAAGCCTCTTTCTCCAGGTGCGGGTGTACCAGTGGCAACTAAGTCATCATCTTGTAATTCTTCAACTGTAATCCAGCCTCGTTGGGTGAGAACTGGATGATCGCCTGTGGCAATATAGCCTACTTCACCTTTGTTACTACTTTTGCCATTTTTGAAAGACACCTTATAAAGAGGTCTACCTGCAAGTTTTGACCTATACCAACCAGTGACTTTCTTCCAAACAAGGCTACCATCATTATCAACACTCAAAACCTCACCATCCCAGTGGTTTTTCACAATCCAGTTCAGTCGTTTGGCTCCATGTTTAGTGAAAACTCTTGTGTCACCGTGAAGGCATTTATTGACATTGGATATGTATACATCTTTCTCAGTATCTAGTTTGACAGATGCCAAAATTTTCTCTAGTAACTGTCCTGCTTTTCCGACAAACGGTAATCCGGTTTCGTCTTCATTTTGACCTGGTGCTTCCCCCACAATCATAATGGGTGCTTTGAGGTTCCCACGCCCAACAACTGCATGAGTACGGGTGTCTCCCAATGAACAACGATGGCACTGGTTGCAATGCTGTGCCAATTCAGTCATATTGGCATATGTCCCTGGAGGAATGGGAATTTTGGCGTCCGTGGGAATCAGTTCTTTTTGGTCAAAGTTGGATTCCTCAGAGTTGGATTCCTCAAAAAGGCTGAGTTGATGTTCGTTACTCATGAAACTTGAAATATTAATGTCAGCGTAAGCTATCTAAATCTAAGTAAAATATTGAGTCGAAAATAGTCCGTGCTAAAAACAGCAGCAGTGCTTTTTTGTATATGTTTATACTAAATACTATAAACTCTTCTGCATGTTTCTAGATACTTATACTTAAGTAGTGTATAAACTTTTCAAAAATGAAAGCTTTTCCCAGTTTAACAAAATACGAATATTAATTCACTTCAATAAAAATCTGTCAAGATCGAAGCAATGGCATTGTCATATGCTGGGGAAAAACCATGCCGCATACCCCACTTTTTAGCCATCGCACTCAAGCCGGAGAGGAACTGGCACAAGTTATCCATAAGACTCTCAATCAGCAAGCAAATGAATCTGGGATAAAGCCAGCACCAATCGTCTATGCTTTGCCGCGAGGAGGGCTAGAGGTGGCGGCACCAGTTGCACAGCTTTTGAGTTGCCCGTTGACGATATTAGTAGCAAAAAAGATTAGCCATCCTGAAAATCCAGAGTTAGCAATTGGTGCGGTAACTGCTTGCGGTAATGTTCTTTGGGCTCAACCAAGAAGAATGTACCAAAGACAGAATTTAGAGTGGCAAAAAACAGCTTTAAATAAAGCTATTAACCAAGCTAAATCCTTGGAAGCAGAATTAAGTTTTGCTTGTCCGCAGGTGAATGCAGAAGGCGCAACAGTAATTATTGTTGATGATGGGATTGCAACGGGAATGACTATGGCAGTAGCTGCTGCTGCTACCAAAAGACATTCTCCAAGACAGGTTTGGCTATGTGCGCCTGTTGCACCTCTGAAATTACTACCTTGGTTGCGTCAGTGGGGCGATCGCACAATCGTTTTGGCAACACCGGAACCATTCGCAAGTGTTAGTAATTTTTATCTAGAATTTCCCCAAGTAGAAACAAGTGAAGCTCTAATGTATCTTCAACAATAAAATAAAAGGAGTTGCCAGCAGCAAGGAAACTGATTAGAGGAATATATCATATTGTTTTCTTGATTGCTGCTATTTCCTCAGGCGCTTGAGCAACTAATTGATTTCTAGAACCTATCCCACTAATAAAATCCGGTTAATCCAAATGTGAATTGTGGCTAAAGGAAGAAAAGCGTTGAAGCAGTCCGAAATTCGCTCCCATCGCACAACGAGACGGCGATATTTTCTTTGATACCAGGCGAAACAACGTTCTTGCTGAAAGCGCGGAACAGAAATCTTAATTGGTCTACCCCGATTTTTTCTATTCTTCCAAACACGTTTGGGCCACTGAGGTCTGATTCCACGTTTACGCAAGGCAGCACGTTTATCCTTGTTACAGAGCAAGTTACTTATACCAAGTTGCGTTCAGACATAGCAATAGCAATTATTGCCCTCTCCCCTTCCCCTCTCCCAAATTGGGAGAGGGGTGCCGACAGGCGGGGTGAGGGAAGTACTATCTTTGACTGCAAATTAGTATGAGACAGGTTTACTGCTTGCAGAAGCGCAAACAGCTTTCCGCAGAATGCAAACGAACACGATTTGCCCAGTATAAAAACTAGGGTGCGCCCACTGTGCTACTTCTAATCGTTAGAATAGGAAAGCAGGCATTAAGGAAGATACCAAATTATTTATCCTCTCCTCAGTCGCTCTCAAAATCATATTTATCCAACAGTTTCTTTCCATAAATCACTGCGGCAACAGTGACAATATCTCCCTGAATGCGATAGATGATTCGATAGCTGTACGCCAAATGTTCTCTGATATTATCGTTGCCGAACTCTGGTACGATGCGACCGGAAAAAGGAGCTTTACTTAAGTTGACACTTGTGTCAAGTATCTTTTTCACTACTGTCGCAGCGTAGGAAGGCGAGTCACGAGCTATATATATGGCAATTGCTTCTACATCTTCTAATGCTTTGGGAGACCATTCTACTTGATAAGCCATTTGTTCAATCGTTCTTCGGCCTCATTTTGCATTCTTGTTCCTTGATGATCGGCTACTTCCAAACCGCGACGGACTTTTTCAATGGCATACAAATGATATTGGACATCTTCAATTGAACAATTATCAGGTAACTGCTTCAAAAGAGATTGTATCTTTTGTTTTGTAGAACTCATAATGTAATTTCTAGTAAATTTATATTGCAATACTATTTGGGTGGGCATTGCCCACCCTAGATGCTGTTAAAAATTCTCGAAGTTAGTTATTGCTTCCTTTATCTTATCTAAAACTTCACCAACAGCGATAGTCCCCAGCTCCCCATTTGCGCGAGTGCGGATGCTCAAAGAATTAGTTTCAACTTCTTTGGCTCCTACCACAGCCATCACGGGGATTTTCTCTTTTTCAGCATTGCGAATAAGTTTACCTAGGCGATCGCCACTGGTATCTACTTCCGCACGAATCCCTTGGGCTCTCATTTTCGCTGCTACTTCTTTGGCAAAATCTAACTGGACTTCACTAACTGGCAGTAATCTGACTTGCACAGGCGCTAACCACAAGGGGAAATCCCCCGCGTACTCTTCGATTAAGATACCAATGAGTCTTTCCAGGGAACCAAAAGGCGCACGGTGAATCATTACCGGACGTTTGCGAGAACCATCTTCGGCGACATATTCCAAATCAAATCTTTCTGGCAAGTTGTAATCTACCTGCACCGTTCCCAATTGCCACTCTCTTTCCAAAGCATCCTGGAAGATAAAGTCGAGTTTGGGGCCATAGAAAGCTGCTTCCCCAACACCTTCAAAGAAATTCATTCCCAAGTGTTCGACAGCGCGGCGAATGGCATTTTCGGCTTTATCCCAAACTTCATCGGAGCCAATGTACTTATCGCTAGTTGGATCGCGGAAACTGAGTCTGGCTTTAAAGTTCTTCAGTTGCAGTTTGTTGAATACCGACAGAATCAAATCCACGACATTGAGGAATTCGCTATCTAGCTGTTCTGGCGTTACGAACAGGTGCGAATCATCGACTGTGAAACCGCGCACCCGCGTTAAACCCCCTAATTCTCCAGATTGTTCGTAACGATAGACAGTGCCAAATTCCGCTAACCGCATCGGTAATTCTCTATAGGAGCGTAACTCACTTTTATATATTTGGATGTGGAAAGGGCAATTCATTGGCTTGAGGACAAAGCCCATTTCTTGGGCTTGGGCTTCTTCATCTTCTGCCATCATTGGGAACATATCTTCTTTATATTTCTGCCAGTGTCCAGAAGTCTTGAATAAGTCGACTCTGGCAATATGTGGCGTTACCACTGGTAAATAACCGCGCTTGAGTTGTTCTTGCTTGAGGAAATCTTCCAAAAGACTGCGTAGGAGGGTTCCTTTGGGTGTCCACAGTGGCAATCCCGGCCCCACTAAGTCAGAAAATATAAACAATCCCAGTTCTTTACCAAGTTTACGGTGATCGCGTCGCAGTGCTTCTTCTTTACGCCGCTTGTACTCTGCTAGTTGTTCTGGGTTTTCCCAAGCAGTACCGTAGATACGTTGTAGTTGCGCTTTGGTTTCATCCCCACGCCAGTAAGCGCCAGCAACGCTTTCTAATTCAATCGCTTTTGAGTTTAACTCTTTGGTGTTTTCTAGATGCGGTCCGGCGCACAAATCCCACCATTCATTTCCCAGGTGGTAGATTGTAATCGGTTCCTCTTTGATATCTGCCAGGATTTCTAACTTATAAGGTTCGTTAATCTCCTTAATCCGGCGTTCTGCTTCGGCGCGGCTTACTTCTTCTCGAATAACAGGCAATTTGCGATTGATAATCTTATCCATCTCTTTCTTGATGGCTTTGAGATCCTTGTCGGTAAATGGCTCTGGATTATCAAAATCATAGTAAAAGCCGTTTTCAATCCACGGGCCGATTGTGACTTGCGCCTTGGGAAACAGCTTTTGCACTGCCATCGCCATTACGTGGGATGTTGTGTGGCGGATTTTTTTCAGCTTTTCAGATTCACTTGTACGCGGCAAATAAATTTTTTTTTCAGGTTGTTCTGGTTGATTAGGGTGTTCAGAAGACGACATTGGCGGCTGATCCATTGGCGAAGTAATTGCTTGCGTGTAACTTATTCGACTGACTATATATTAACGACCCCGATGTCATCCAACGCTCGATCTTGAAAAGAAAGCTTCTATGCAGTAGATGCTCGTAAGAGGGCTTCCTATAGGGTGGGCAATGGGCAATGGGTATTGGGCAAAGATAATCGTTAAATCTCTATTCCCAATGCTCAATTTCCGATATCCAATGCCCTATGCCCCAATACGGTTCAGTTAGCACAATTTAATCTTTGGAGATCCCCCATTATCCCCCTTAAAAAGGGGGACTTCAATACTGTTGTTCCCACCTTTTCAAGGGGGGCTAGGGGGGATCTAAATCTTAACTGAACTGTATTGCCCTATGCCCCATTTCATGCGTTGTGGTGATGTACGCAAGTGTCTATATTAATTTTGATAGAAATTCTAAAAATCTTACCTTTTTTAAACTGTAATTATTTACTTAATACTATTTCGATTTTTCCTGCAAACTCAAAAAATATCTAAAGTCTCTGCCCCAAGGTTATGTACAAAAGCTCTTATAGATATATATAATACTAATAATGTAGCTCTTGTTACAGATTTTTTAATGTTTATAACTTAAACGTGATAATTTCTAAATGTTAAGAATCGTAAATCGCGTTAATATTAGTAAGAAAGTTAGAAATATGCTTGTCAATTATGCGAGACTCGAATTTACCAGAGACTGAGTTGCTAAAAACAGTTTTGCAACCACTACTGGAAGATTTTCAATACTGGTTTGCGCGATCGCGTAATTTTCTGGAAACAGAGCAACTTTCTTTTTTAAGTAGCCAGGAGCAATCTGCCTTGCTAGAACGAGTCAAGCAAGCCCAAGAAGAAGTGAACGCGGCAACAATGCTGTTTAACGTAACGGAAGGACAAGTTGGGATTGATATGGCAACCTTAATGCCTTGGCATCAATTGCTATCAGAATGCTGGAAGGTGGCAATGCACTTCCGTACTGAAAACGCAAATCCGCAGCAGCAAGACGGCATATAAATTGAAGAAAATTCCTTAACAACATTTCTCGCTTAACAAAATCATGTATCTTATCAAACTTTAAATTCGCATTATCTGCATAATTACCGCAAATATAGGCACACAAACAGAGGTTTAGGTTTTCGTTCTAGCTTCAGGCTAGGCGAATCGTTGCAACAAAAGTTTTAAAATTTGCTGCCCCTGGAGGAAAACCCGATGTTACATCTGCTTTACATTCTTGTTTTTACCATTCTTGCCTTTATAGCTGTTGCCAACTTGATTCGCAATTTAATCATGTTTAGTTTTGACAGAGACCGAAATTATCCGGCAAGGTACTCGTCAATGGCAAATCAAGGTAATTACCCCTATCCAGCATCTAGAAGGTCGTTAACACCCCATCCGGAATTGTTAGATAGCTCGGGCAATATCATTAAAGAACCTTTATTAGTGATGCGTTCGATCAACGTTGATGATGCCCGTCAACAACTCGATGCTCTTTACGAAGCTTCGCCGGGAAATAAAAGCGAAAGCCAGGAGGAAAGCTAAAAGATGAATTATGAATTATGAATTATGAATGATAAAAAATTCATAATTCATAATTCAGCATTCATCATTTTTTAGGCTTCGATAACCACCCGCAGATTACCGCGTTTCTTGGCGACGCGACAAGCTGTCGTGCTACCTGAACGCTCGAATTCTAAATCGAGGATAGTAGGGCCAACTCGCAAGTTGTGCAGCGACAGACGATGAATAGACTCTGGTAAAGCTGGGTCGATAATTCGCAAGCAGTTGTTGGGAGCATCCGGTACTAGATTCACCATCATTTGCAGCAATTGAAAGATACTGCCAGTAGCCCAAGCTTGGGGGGTACAGGCAACTGGGTACTGCACAGGCGCACTATCATCACTAATGCGCTCAAAGCCACAAAACAGTTCTGGAGGACGATGATAAGGCTGCTTTCTAGTCATGTCGAATAAACCTTCAAAAAGTTCCAAGGCTTGATCGACTAAACCGAGCGATCGCAATCCCATCGCAATCAAAGAATTATCATGGGGCCACACAGAACCAATGTGATACCCCATCGGATTATAAGCTGGCGACAAACTACTCAGGGTACGAATGCCCCAACCATTAAACATATCTGGTGCACGCAACCGCTCTGCCACGCTGTAAGCTTTTTCTGGGGTGAAAATGCCTAAATGCAGACAGTGACCTGGATTTGAGCTAATACTATCTACTTGCTTGCCATCTCCATCTAAAGCCAGGGCGCAGAAATCCTGGTCTTCCATCCAAAAATCTCTATTGAAACGCAGTTTCAAATTTCTTGCTTCTTCTAGCCAGCGATCTGACAGATCTAACCGCTTCTTCATCCTCGCAATTTCTGCTAACCGTATTTTTGCTGCATAAACGTAACCCTGCACTTCACAAAGGGCAATTGGGCCGTTAGCCAGTTCTCCCTTACGGTTGACAATACAATCACCAGAGTCTTTCCAGCCTTGGTTAGCAAGACCGCGCTTTGATTTACGGTAATAGCTGAGATAGCCTGTATCTTTCATGTTGCGATCTATCCAATCCATAGCCGCTAGTGCATTCGACCACAGTTGTTCTAGGGTTTCTAAATCGTGAGTCCATGCATAGTACTCGGCATATAGCATCAGCCACAGGGGAGCAGCATCCACAGTACCGTAGTAAGGTGTGTGGGGAACTTCTCCACACCGAGCCAATTCGCCCAACCGCAACTCGTGGAGTATTTTACCTGGTTCCTCTTCGCGCCAATCATCCTCGACTTTACCTTGGTATTGAGCTAAGAGAATCAGAGTTTCTTTGGCAATTTGGGGATTTAACATCAAGGTTTGGGAAGCTGTAATGATTGAATCCCGCCCAAATAGTGTGGAAAACCAAGGTACTCCAGCAGAAACAGTTTTGTGCTTGCCAAAAGACTGGCGCAACAAATACATGTCTTGCTCTGCACGCTCAATCACTCGGTTGAAAACACCTTTTTCGTCCGTGCGAATGCTGGTAATTTGCTGCACCCAGTTTTGCTCCTCCATTGTCTCAGCGGCTTTTGCCTGACCTAAGGTAACAGGAGCGCTAACGGTAGAACTAGGCTTGTTATTTGTCAACATACTGACTCGGTAGCCCAGCTTTTGCTTTTCGTGGGAAGCTAGCTCAAATTGCCAAACTGCCGTGTAGCCCTTGAAATAGTCTGGTAGGCGATGCTGGAAATTGATCCGAGATTCCATCACTAAACCATCCAGACCTTGATAAGCAAGCGTTAAGGCTTTGTCTGTGGATGCGCTGAGGTGGAGTTGTGGAGGCGAAGCGCCGTCACCTGTAGCCACGACTCCTTCCTCAAGCGTCGGTTCTACTTGGCGTAAAATTCTGCCCCGTTTTTGCCTGTCAAAGCCCCGGACTTCAAATAAATCGGCAAAATCGGCATCAAAGCTGATACTGAGTTCAAAGTTGATTGTACTTGTGCTATAATTCGATATCTCTATTTCTTCAAATAGTGCCCCATTTAGCACGAATTCTCGGCGAATTCCGACTGTGTCAGCTTGGAGGCGATCGTCTATTTTCGGATTTGTACACAAAACAGAAAGTGAAAAGCCCTTGTCAGCTGTGCTACTTAATAAAACAGGCGATCGCCCATCAACCTGCAACTCCAATCGACTCAAAAATCGAGTATCGGCGCAAAAAAAGCCCATGCTGGTGTTGCCATCGTTGAGCGAACACCCAGAGATATTACCTAGAGTATCTGTAACTAAAAATAAATCATCATCTTTAACCGTCAGTGTCGGCTGCGGTCTTTCACTTATAACGCAAGGCCATTCAGAGATAGGTATTAGTTCCGCAGGAACAAAAGTTTTTCCGTCCAGGAAAATCCTTTCCGGTGTCGTCAGTGTATCCGGTGTCATCAGCCAGTATTCCGTGTACAAGTCTATATTTTCTTCTTTGTTAGTTTCGCGTCAACAGGAAAAAAGACGCTCTGGAAAAATCTTTGGAATTATGTAACCAAAGATAAATAATAATCACATTTAGATAATAGGAGGAGAAGCATCAAAGGCACATCATCAAATCTTTATAATTGTATAGTTAAAAATTCGTACAGATGAAAACGAGGGAAAAATAGGAACTTTCACCTCTTTATTTGAATTGAATATATATGACAATCCTATTTGGGTATTAGGATTTTCTTATCAAACAAGCCACATGGACTAGACAGTAGGATCTTGGAAGTTCACCTATGTAAACGCCCACAGGCAGCTACTCGACGAGAAGGGCTACACCCTGCGAGTGCAAGATGCGTCTGCGGTGTAATTTGTTTGCCTTGCCGCAGGGTCTGACACAAAGAAAAGACACAAACTAAATTCTCATGAATCATTTAGTATTACTGTAGTTAATATACGGATATCCATAAAAATTGAAGCAAAAGCACTGATATGAATTACTATTTATATTTATTTATCTAATATTTAAAAAATCATAGAAATTTTTATACTAGAATATCTGTCTTAATTTTTAATTCAACATAGTATATACGATTTTTAGTAATTTATTTTAGATACAACAGCTAATTAGAACAAAAACTATAGTATAGATGTTCTTCATCTTAAGGCATCTCGCTTACCCAGATCTATGGGGTGGACTTTTCGACCACCCCACAGAAGGTTGACTTGTAAAAACTAAATTTGCTCAGACTTTTAGGTTGTTAGCTAGCAAATTTCAGCTGGGAGTTGAGTACCATCTCGTAGGCCCTTTCATACTGATCGGTCATTGTTTCGACGCTAAAGCGACTAACAACGTATTCTCGACAAGTTTGACGATCTAGTTTTGTGGCGTCTGGTATAACCTCAATCATTTGTTCTAGTGAGTGGCAAACGAAACCAGTTTTGCCGTGGGCGATCACTTCTGGTACTGAACCTAACGCCATGCCAACTACAGGTGTACCCGTTGCCATCGACTCAATCATTACCAGACCAAAAGGTTCTCGCCAATTGATAGGGAACAAAGTAACAGTTGCACCACCCAAGAGTTTAACTTTATCTTCGTGGGAAATTTCACCCAAGTACTGAATTTGTTCGCCATCAATGAGTGGTTCGACTTGCTCTTTAAAAAATTCCTGGTCAACCACATCAACTTTGCCTGCCATTTTCAAGGGCAGCCCACTAGCAAGAGCGACTTTAATTGCTTGTGTTGGCCCTTTTTCCGGAGAAATTCGGCCTACAAAGGCGAGGTAAGCAGGTTGTGCAGGTTCGCCAAAGAAGGGATAGACGGCTGTGTCTATACCGTTGTAGACAGTGTGGATATAGTTTAGACCCAAACGCGGTTCTCGCTGTGCTTCGCTAATGCTGATGAAGGGCTGTTTAGCATAGCGGCGATACATTTTTTCGTTATCGGGTGTGAAAATCCCGTGCATCGTATGCACTGTGGGTGTTTTGGTAAAACTTGTGTAAGGAAGAACGGGATAACCAATGTGAGAGTGAATGATATCGAAATGATGCGCGTTTTGGTAAACCTCACTCAGCAACATCTGCTCGTAAATGTTTGCCTCTTTGATGTTGGGGTCAAGCCGTAAAGCCTTGTTATGAACGGAGTGAAGCTTTGCTTTAGTAATTGAGTCACCAGAAGCAAATAAAGTGACTTGATGACCGCGCCGAACTAATTCATCCGTAACTAATTTGACAATTAGTTCGGTACCGCCGTAACGAAAGGGGGGAACACGCTCCCATAAAGGAGAAATTTGAGCAATTCTCATGTTTCACCTATGCAGGTAATTATTAGCACATTTGCCCTAAAAAATGCGATCGCACAAAACTAAATATTTTCAAGCCCGGGCAAACATACTATGCCTTATGTCGAATTTTGCTAGTCCTGATGGTGGAACTAAATTAAGCTGCATACTTGTCTTTTCAAAAACTCTATAGATATCATCTTCCTTCCCATCAAGGCTTTTTCTAGCAATAGTTATGCTGATCCTACTCAGTAGTAATTGCAGACTTAAATCAATACTCTGAGTAAAGGATGTAAGTTTGCATTATATCACATGTTTTTAAGATTTCTGACGAAATATTGACGATAAAGTAATATTACCTGAAATAGATTTAATTAGCAATATGCTGCATAAACAAAGGCGATCGCAACAACAAATGGATGTTACAGAGGAATTAAAAATACAAAATGTAAAAGCTTATACATTTGATTAAAGCTGAGCAAGATCAAAAGGATACAGAAGCCAGAAAGTTGAAATTACAAGGATTTTCATGTATTTTTTGACGGACTTGATGGGTGTCTATCTTGAACATAGGAAATAGGAGATAGAGTGTAGGGAATGATAAAGATGGATTTTTATACTTTGATTTGTGATAATTTATAATGTGGAACTGTCTTGAGTAGAAGAAGGTAAGCGAAATTTTAAAAACCCTATATGGTAAGGATTTAGTCTATTTTAGCGTGTCAAAAAATATCAGATAGACAGGCTTTAAAATAAAGCAGGCATGGTAAATTACTAAGTATTTTGATGTTTTCTATTTAGCCAATTAAGAACGAAAATTTTGATGGATGGTAAGCACCTTAGCGCTTCCAATCAGTTTTAAAGTACTTAACTAACACTTGGAAATTACCCTGTTTTGCTCAATAGCCCGCTTCTACCAGAACAGAGGTAAAAATATGAAAAGCTCTTTGTGCCTCACATCAGAAAACAAATTAGAAACAGTTTTTCAGAGTGAGAGGTTTCTAAAGGTTGCGACTCGAATTGAAAATCAAAATCAAACTTAACCCTCATCAACAAGTAATAGAACCTTATATCTGTAGGATGTTAGTTAACGGCAGGTTAGCGAAAGCAATCATTCGTGAGAGCTTGTACAATTTCAGCAGACAATAGTCATGGAAATACTAATTTTGTGATTCTAAACTCATGCTTGCTGACAGTTGCTTTCCCAGTCCTAAAACTTGTCATTTTTGCGGTAATGTCAAATCATCTCTTTTTCTGGAATATAGTGTTTTTTGGGTTTGAAAAAATTTTGTGTCGCGACATCTTGTGAAGTATAAACAAAGTTAGACCTATTTCCGCTTGCAATGGCAAGAGTCACGCTCATTTCCCATGCTGTACGCTTAGCGCCCTTATGGGTGCTTCTTGTAAGGTAGGGTTAGGTGACAAAACCATGTCACCATTCTTTACATATTGCAACCATCTGCTTGATTTGAAAGTCCGTTGTAATTTGTACAATGCAGCTGTGACGTGGATAATGTCCAGATTGTGGCTCCTTTAGGACGTTCATGAGCATTTCAACTTCCGTGCTGAGCGATATGCTACAGGCCTTGCCCCACCTGCGGCCCCAACTATATTTCAAAGCTTCGCTAA
Source organism: Fischerella sp. (assembly GCF_013388695.1). Taxonomy (NCBI): domain Bacteria; kingdom Bacillati; phylum Cyanobacteriota; class Cyanophyceae; order Nostocales; family Hapalosiphonaceae; genus Fischerella; species Fischerella sp. The sequence goes on along the minus strand of NZ_JACAEU010000013.1, from coordinate 72,713 downwards.
CGGCGCTGTCCCATGCGATGGAGGATCAGGTATTGGCCGCCACTTTAGAGCAACCCTTGGTGATTGCTAGCTTTCAACGAGAGCGGTTCTATCGCCAGGAGGCTCATCGCTATCAACGGCTTGCCCTGCGAAGTAATCAAATATACGTATTATCCGCACCAGAAACTGATTTTACGAACAGCTCGGAGTACTACGAAAAGATAGCTTTTGAGCCAGATGATGCTTTAAGTCAAGAGTGGCATTTGGTAGTAATTGCCCAAAACTATGCTACTTGTTTAGTTTGCCGAGAAAGCCTTGGCTCTTTAGCCAAGAATAGGCAACTGCGGGAGTTAAGCCCTGGTCTGGATATGGACGCGGCGCGAAGATTTGAGGGAATTTGGACGGCAGAACGAGGAGTTAGTCTCAAAGCAGCCGAATTATTATTCGAGAGAATTGTGGCTTATAGACCGGAGTTAGCAGGTAAAATTGAGCAGGCACGGCAGCGATTTGGTATTGGGGGGCGCAAGATTGATGCAGAAGCAAGCCAACTGCTGAGCGAATATGCTTGCGACATTGACACAGACCCCTTTGTACAGCGTTTGGTCACATACCTGCAAGCGAGCCAGTACAAATTGCACAAAGCCTATCGTTCCATCTCCGCCCAAGCCCGTAAAGAACGCCTTGTCAATTCAATTAGTACCGCAATTAGGCGATCGCTCAATCCCCAAGAAATTCTGAAAGTGGCGGCGCAAGAGTTGGGACAACATCTGGGGGCTTGTCGCTGTCTCATCTACCGCGCCCAAGCTACAGACACTCAAGCTATCATTGAACACGAGTTTTTAAGTTTTAATGTTTTATCACTTTTGGGACATGCCTGGCCATTAGAAAACAATCCTCTGTTTGAGGAAGTGGTTGTACAGGGTGAAGGCGTCCGTGTTGCCGATACTGTCAACGACTCGCGGGTAAGTGGTTCCAAAGCGCTGTGGCAGATTGTGGAAAGATTTGCCATTCGTTCTTGGCTAATGGAACCCGTGGTTTTTCAAGGGCGGTTGTTAGGCATAGTCGAATTGCACTATTGTGGTGAAAATCCCCATGATTGGCAAGCTGGGGAAATAGATTTGGTAAAGGCGATCGCTACCCAAATAGGTGCAGCTCTCATCCAAGCTGAAGCCTACGCTAACCTAGAAGAATTGAACCAGCAGCTAGAAGCCCTCGATCGTACCCGCAGCAACCTGATCGCGATCACCGGACACGAACTCCGCACACCCCTATCCACCATTCAAGTGTGTTTGGAAAGCCTTGCCAGCGAACCTGATATGCCTCTAGAACTACGGCAGGTAATGCTGAACACAGCTCTTGCTGATTCAGACCGGATGCGAAAACTCATTCAAGATTTTCTCACGCTTTCCAACTTAGAAAGTGGGCGAGTAGAATGGCATCCGGAATCTCTGACCTTACAAGAGTGTGTAGATTTAGCACTCAGCCGCATTCGCACTCGCATGACTACTGATAAGTTGCCCGAAATCACAACCGAAATTGCACGCAACCTGCCTTTGGTCAGAGCTGATGGTGATTGGTTGGTGGAAGTACTGGCAAAACTCGTAGATAACGCTTGCAAATTTACACCACCAGAAGGGCAGATTACTATTAAGGCTACTCGCAATAACAAACAAATGGTCGAGGTGACTGTCGCTGATACGGGGCGAGGTATAGAACCTAATCGACTAGAAGTAGTTTTTGACCGCTTTTATCAGGAAGAGGGAGCGCTGCGGCGTAGCACCGGTGGTACAGGTTTAGGGTTGGCTATTTGCCGTCAGATTGTCAATGGCTGGGGTGGCGAGATTTGGGCAGAATCAAATGGCAAAAACCAGGGCAGTGAATTTCACTTCACCATACCCATCGTTGAGGGAAGTCAAGAGCAAAAGACTTCAAAAGTCAAGAGTCAATAGTCATTAGTCATTTGTTGTTCGTTGTTTGGTGTTTGTTGTTTGGTGTCTTAACAACCAACAACCAACAACCAACAAATAACTAAACTGTTACAGTTCCTTACACAATCGCAATATAACCCCAGTTGCGGTGTTAGTATGCCGTAAAAACGTTGAGAGAAACTTTTATGGCAGAAACACTTTCTGGACAAACTCCAGTATTTGGCGGCAGCACTGGCGGCTTGCTCAAAAAAGCAGAAGTAGAAGAAAAGTACGCGATTACTTGGACTAGCCCAAAACAGCAAGTTTTTGAAATGCCTACTGGTGGCTCTGCCATTATGCGGCAAGGAGAGAACTTGCTGTATCTAGCTCGTAAAGAGCAATGCATCGCTCTGGGTGGTCAACTCCGGAAATTCAAAATCACGGACTACAAAATTTACCGGATTTACCCCAACGGAGAAACCGCTTATATTCATCCGGCTGATGGTGTCTTCCCAGAGAAGGTTAACCAAGGTCGTGAGAAAGTGCGTTATGTAGACCGCAGTATCGGTGAGAATCCCGAGCCTTCTAAACTCAAGTTCAGTGGCACAGCTACCTACGACGCTCCCAATCCATAGTTAATTTGGGTTATTAGGGATTGGGAACTAGAGTAGTATGAAGTCTGAAGTATAAGATATTAAGACTTATTCTCCAGGTTTCTAGCTTTCCCTGGTTCCTAATCCCCCAGTATTGATTATTTATGATTTTCCCCGATTTCCCCCAATTCTCCGAGTTAGCAAAAAGTGGTAACTTTGTCCCGGTGTATCAGGAATGGGTAGCCGATCTAGATACACCAGTTTCTGCTTGGTATAAAGTTTGTGCTGGACAACCCTACAGTTTTTTGCTGGAATCGGTGGAAGGTGGGGAAAAGCTAGGACGTTATAGTTTATTGGGTTGCGATCCGTTGTGGATTTTAGAAGCAAGGGGCGATTGCACTACCCAAACACTCCGCGATGGTTCTCAAGTTGTATTTGAAGGCGACCCTTTTACAGCTTTAGTCACGTGTTTGGAACCTTACTACCCAGTCAAGTTACCCCAATTACCGCCAGGAATTGGCGGTTTATTTGGGTTTTGGGGCTATGAATTGATTCAGTGGATCGAACCACGTGTGCCAATTCATCCGCAAGATGACCGTAATATCCCTGATGGTGTGTGGATGCAGGTAGATCACCTGTTGATTTTTGACCAAGTCAAACGCAAAATTTGGGCGATCGCCTATGCTGATTTGCGCGATGTAGAGACGCACCATGGTGCGTCTCTACAGGCAGCGTATGAAAAAGCGTGCGATCGCGTTACTCAGATGGTCAGCAAGCTATCTCTACCCCTGTCACCTCAAAGTACCTTATTGGAGTGGAAACCGCCAGGGAACAGGAAATTAGGGGAAGTAGAGGAGTATAAAAGTAATTTTACGCAGGATGAATTTTGTGCCAGTGTCAAAAAGGCCAAAGAATACATCAAAGCTGGAGATATCTTTCAAGTCGTAATTTCCCAACGCCTATCGACAGAATACACACGTGACCCCTTCGCCCTGTACCGTTCCCTGCGTCAGATTAATCCTTCTCCTTACATGGCATTCTTTAACTTCCAAGACTGGCAAATTATCGGTTCCAGTCCGGAAGTAATGGTAAAAGCGGAACGCGATCCAGAAGAAGGGATAATCGCTACAGTACGTCCTATCGCTGGTACGCGCCCGCGCGGTAAAACATCACAGGAAGACATAGCCTTAGCAGAGGATTTACTCAAAGACCCCAAGGAAATAGCCGAACATGTCATGCTTGTTGATTTAGGGCGCAATGATTTGGGGCGCGTGTGCCAAAGCGGCACGGTAAAAGTGGACGAATTAATGGTGGTTGAACGCTATTCTCACGTTATGCATATTGTCAGCAACGTTGTGGGTAAATTAGCACCTGGTAAAACTGCGTGGGACTTACTCAAAGCTTGTTTCCCTGCTGGTACGGTTAGCGGCGCGCCCAAAATTCGGGCAATGGAAATAATACATGAGTTAGAGCCTTCTCGCCGGGGTGTGTATTCTGGTGTATATGGATATTACGATTTTGAAGGACAATTGAATTCTGCTATAGCAATTCGGACTATGGTTGTACGTAATAATACTGTAACCGTGCAAGCAGGTGCGGGTTTGGTAGCTGATTCAGAGCCAGAAAGAGAGTATGAAGAGACTTTGAATAAGGCTAGAGGTTTGTTAGAAGCGATACGTTGTTTGCTGTGAACCTTTTTTGTGTAAAACCTGAATGGATGATACTGCCTATCCTACAACTTCAAAGGGGCGAAGCATGCGGCGTGCAGTTTCTCAAGTTCAACGCGGAATCGATCGCCTGAATGCTTCGCCCGTACAGATGGAAAGCTTCATAAATAGGCTCTTAAATGCAGGAAGGTAAAAAATGGCTAAAGTTATTGAAAAATATCAGGTGTTCTGGAGGCACGATAGAAAGCATGGAGGAATCGTGTTGCTCTTTCAAGATGGGGGTTTTCGGCAGATGTGGGGGCATTCCGCTTGATGAACAGGGTGCGATCGCTACTATGATTCTGCCTACAGAACGTAAATCCGGTTTTTTAGCTCACCTAATTACTGAGGATTAAACTAGAAAGTATCAAAAAACAATCTTGGGGTAAGTTTATGGAAGCCACTACAATCACCTTGCCTCCTACCCTAGAATTAAAAATCGACCTAACAGACGAACAATTTTGGCAGCTTTGTCAGAATAACCGCGACTTGAGATTTGAGCGCACCGCATCTGGGGAATTGATCATAATGTCACCAACTGGAGGAGAAACAGGCAATCGTAATATTGAACTAGCGTATCAACTTCAAGCCTGGAGCCGCCAGAACAAATTAGGTAAAGCTTTTGACTCTTCAACAGGTTTTAAACTACCCAATGGTGCCGATCGCTCTCCCGATGCTTCTTGGATCGCAATAGAAAGGTGGGAGTCTCTCAGCAGAGAACAAAGACGGAAATTTCTACCACTGTGTCCTGATTTTGTAGTGGAATTGTGTTCTCCTACTGATTCTCTGAATAAAACTCGGGAGAAAATGCAAGAATACATTGAAAATGGCGCACGTTTAGGCTGGTTAATTGATGCGGAGGCGCGACGAGTCGAAATTTATCGTCCAGGTACAGATGTGGAGATTTTAGAAAATCCTTCTACTCTATCAGGAGAGGATGTATTACCTGGATTTGTATTGGATTTAACGACAATTATGTAGAGACGCGAACTTTCGCGTCTCTACGTAACTACACTAACGCCGCAACTTTCTCCACTAACCCAGCAAACAACTTCAGCCCATCTGTACCGCCCAATGATGGATCTGCTGCCCTCTCTGGGTGTGGCATCATTCCCAATACGTTGCCTGTAGAATTGCAAATACCAGCGATGTTGTTTACTGAGCCGTTGGGATTTTCTCCCTCGTAGCGGAACACTACTTGACCGTTATCTTCAAGTTTTGATAATGTTGCTCGATCAGCGTAAAATCGTCCCTCTCCGTGGGCAATGGGCAAAGTAATAATTTCACCAGCAGCATAAGTTTGCGTCCAAGCTAAATCGCTACGCTCAACTTTCAAAGGAACGCGATCGCAGATAAAATGCAAATCCCGATTTCTCACCAACGCCCCAGGTAATAATCCTGCTTCAGTTAATACCTGAAATCCATTACAAATACCGAGGACAAACTTGCCTTTTTGTGCATGTTCGATAACTTGCTGCATCACAGGTGAGAAGCGAGCGATCGCACCGCAGCGCAAATAATCACCGTAGCTAAACCCACCAGGGATAATTACCACATCCAAATCGGCAATATCCGTTTCTTGATGCCAAACCATGCGAGTTGGTTGTTTCAGAATATCTCTGGTGACGTAAGCAACATCGCGATCGCAATTAGAGCCAGGAAAAACAATTACACCGAATTTAGTCATTGGTCATTGGTCAAGAGTTAGTAGTTAGTAGTTAGTGGTTAGTGGTGAGCTAGCGCGGCTTCTTGTAGAGTAGGGTTGATGGCAAAACAAGTCAAAAGTCAAAATTTTTGAACTTTGAATTTTAAATTTTGAATTCCGCGAAGCGGTTCTCCCCACCACCCCACCTTCCCATTTCCTTACACTATTCCCGTCTGCGATTCCACTTCGATCAAATCAAAGCGATAATTTTCAATCACTGGATTTGCTAACATTTGGTCACAGATTCGGTCAAGATTTTGACGTGCGGAAGTCTCATCCGGAGAAATCAGAATAATTTCAATGTATTTACCAATCCGCACCTGTTCGACGTTATCGTAACCCAACTGCTTCAGCCCAGATTGCACTGCTACGCCAGCAGGATCTAAAACTGAAGGACGGAGCGTTACAAAAATTTTGGCTCGATACTTCCTTTGCACTGACTTTTGCTGAATGCTGCTACGCTCATACTATATCTTTCTGTTGCAGCTAAGCGACTATAAGATTACACAGTTATTGGCGTTAAGCTAGAAGTTAGCCAAGATATACCAAAATATTAAGTTCAAACACGTTGGCATTCTTTTTATAACCGTTTATGAAAGCCGTACGCACCCGCAGCCAAGACCGGATTCTCAATCTTCTCAAAACTATCAAACAAGGTATTTCTGCCCAAGATATTTACGTGGAATTGCGTAATCGTAACCAAAGCATGGGTCTGGCAACAGTTTACCGTTCTTTGGAAGCCTTGAAGCTTGAAGGCATGGTGCAAGTGCGGACATTAGCGAACGGTGAGGCGCTTTACAGTTTATCGCAGCAAGATAAGCATCACCTCACCTGTCTGCAATGCGGTACTTCGATTCCGATCAATCAGTGTCCAGCCCATGAACTAGAAGAGCAGTTACAAGCCACCCACAATTTTAAGATTTTTTACCACACCCTGGAGTTTTTTGGTTTGTGCAACCAATGTCAGATAACTCAAGCTGTGATGGAATAGTCATTAGTCATTAGTCCTTTGTTATTTGTCCTTTGTCAAAAGCTAATGACCAATGACCAATGACTAATGACAAACATCTTAACTGAGACGGTTGTTATTTACGGTTGACTCTTGAGTGTTCGATATCGGGTTAGAGTCTGTTGGAGCATCTGAGACAATGGAGCGTATACCTTCCAAAGTGGCAGGAATCGTGCGAGGATCCATAAACATGACTTTGCTACTATCACTCTTGCCTATAGTCGCGCCCATATCCAGATAACCCAAAGCAAACAGAACTTCTAAGGCTTTGTGGGCTGTGGGGTCGGCTTTAATTTTTTGGGCTATCATTTCCGCAGATTCAGAAATAGCCTGGGCTTTGAGAACTTGCTGTTGACGTTCGGCTTGGGCTTTAAGAATCAGCGCTTTTTGTTGGGCTTCAGCTTCCAAAATTACCGCTTTTTGACGGGCTTCAGCCTCTAGAACTTGCGCTTCTGCTTTTCCTCTGGCACTATTAATTGCAGCTTCTCGTTCGCCCTCAGAGGTTAAAATCGCCGCCCGTTTGCGCCGTTCCGCCGACATTTGCAATTCCATCGACTGCTGCACTTCGTGAGATGGAAGAATGTCTCGCAGTTCCACCCGCGTTACCTTCACTCCCCAAGGATCGGTAGCAATATCTAGATCCCGCAACAAAAGTTCATTTACTTCCGAACGGGCGGTAAAGGTTTCATCCAGTTCCAGTTTGCCCATTTCAGCACGAATTTGCGTCATGACCAAATTCACCATCGCCGCATGGAGATCTTCCACTTTGTAGTAAGCTTTCTCCATATCGACAATGCGCCAGTAAACTACCGCATCAACAGTAATCTTCACGTTGTCGCGAGTAATGCATTGTTGCGGGGGAATGTCTAATACTTTTTCTCGGACGGTTTCGCGAAAGACAACTCTATCAAAAAAAGGAGCGACAAAGTTTAGCCCTGGTTCTAATTTTTTGTTATAGCTACCTAAGCGTTCTACCAAGGCTTCATTGCCCTGATTGACTATTTTCACAGAGCTTGCTATGACGGAACCGCCCAAAACTAAACTTATAACAAATAATATGGGTTCCATAATTTATCTCCTGATTATTTATTAGTAGGTAATGGGTAATGGAGATGGGGAGAGGGGGGATAGGGAGATGGGGAGGATTGAAAATATTCCTTCTGCCTAGTCTGTATTTGCGATGGAAGAATACTCTGGCATCACAATTAGGGTTGTACCTTCGCGTCTAACTACATAAACTTTTTGATTGGGGGCGATCGCTAAATGGTCATCGTAACACCGCGCCCGCCAAGAATTGCCTTCGTATAACACTCGCCCTGGTTTTCCAGCTGGTATCTCTGTTAAAGTTTCAGCGGCGATCGCGTCTTGAATTTTTGACTTACCTCGCGGTGGTGTCAATAAGCGCCGAAAAAGCACAATTAGGAATGTAGAAAGCAATAGCCAAACCACAACTTGCAGCCATAACTTTCCTAAGATCGCTGGAGATAGCAGCGCCACCACAAAGGCACTAATTCCCATCATCAAAGCCACAAAAGCTGTGGGTAGAAACACTTCCATTAAACACAGACCTGCTCCTACCAACAACCAAATTACGGTAGAACTTGAAAACCAAATTGCGGTAGAAATTGGCATAGCGTCATCCTAGACACTACATTACATACATTTACGTAAATGCATTTCTGTGATTAGATACAGCCATGCATTCGCTATTTTCAGAAATCGTAAGCTAGAATTTTTACTTCAACTTTTTCTAACTTTAAGTAACAACTGTTCAGAGCAAACAAACAAGTCCAGTCTAATCCAACATGCCAGTCTTTGACAGCTAGATTTAATCGAACTTCACTCATCAATATTGTCTGGAAATTTACACTTGCATGATTTCTACCCAGCGGATAATTTATTGTCCAAATTCCCTCTGTACTCACCCAATTAATCCTGTGGACAACAGCCTTTGTGCAAGTTGTCAAACTCCCCTAATTCACCGCTATCTGTGGGCAATTGGTTCATCGGTAGCCAAAATACAACCAGGAGAAAAAGTGGCTGAACGGTATGAGGTAATTGCACCCCAAATTTGGTTGGATACTCAACCGGGAAAATTGCCAGACATACCTGAAGAAATCCCCAATGAAATTATTCCTTACCTGCGGTTATATCAACAGCGATTACACCTACCGCAAGTCTATGGGTTGGTTTGTTCCCACGCAGAAGGTGTGGGTGATATTCTCTTGCTGGAAAATGTGCCTGTAGATGAGGCAGGAAATCTTTACCCAGCGCTAACCAAAGCATGGCAGCAAGCAACAGCGGTAAGACAAGTTTACTGGCTTTGGCAAATTCTCCAACTGTGGACTCCTTTATCAGAATTGGGAGTGGCAACCAGTTTGCTAAAGCCAGACAATTTACGAGTGCAAGGTTGGTGTGTACGACTATTGCAAATTGTAGAGACGTTGCATGCAACGTCTCTACAGGTGTCAGGAAAGCCTAGCCTGAAGCATTTGGGAGAGTGTTGGCAACCTTTGGTAGTGACAGCCAAAACACAAGTGTCAGAAGGCTTGCAAAAAATAGTCCAGCAGATGTGTAGTCCCCAAGCAGAGTTAAAGACTATTTCTGCCGAACTCAATGCTTTGTTACTAGCAACCGCTGCGGAATTACCCTTAACCCTAAAGGTAACAGGTGCAACCGATAAAGGGCCAGAAGAACTTATGCATAATGAGGACAATTGTTACCCTAGCAGCAATGATGCGAGTGATGATTCATTACTACCACGGGTAACAATTGTTTGCGATGGTATTGGCGGCCATGAAGGCGGCGAGGTGGCAAGTCAATTAGCAGTGCAGTCTGTGAAATTACAAATTCGCGCTTTACTACAAGAGGTTGTAGAACAGACTGAAATCATCACGCCAGACTTGTTACAGCAACAATTAGAGGCAAGTTTGCGAGTTGTGAATAACGTGATTTGCAACTGCAATAACGAGCAAAAACGTGTAGGAATTCAGCGTATGGCTACAACCATCGTCATGGCTGTACAAGTACCACAATGCGTCCAAACTGCTGGTGGGTGGCACTCAGAGAATGCCCACGAACTTTACTTAGTTAATGTTGGTGATAGCCGTGCTTACTGGATTACCCGCGACTACTGCCAGTTGCTTACAGTTGATGATGATGTGACGACGCGAGAAGTACGGCATGCCCGCAGTCTATATCGCCAAGCACTACAACGTCCGGATGCTACAGCCCTTACTCAAGCTTTGGGAACAAAAGATGGCGAATTTCTCAGTCCTTTGATCCAGCGCTTTATTTTGGATGAAGACGGCATATTGCTGTTGTGTTCCGATGGCTTAGGTGATAACCATTTAGTAGAACAAAGCTGGCGAGATTACGCCGCACCAGTGTTAACAGGCAAACTCTCCCTAGAAGAAGCTGTTTCTTGCTGGATTAAACTGGCAAATCAAAAAAATGGTCATGACAATATATCTGTGGTTCTCACCCATTGCCGTGTCTCTCCAGATTACCTCGTCCCGGTTCATCAGAAGAAGTTACAAATAGAGACTATCGAAGAAAAACAAGTAGAAGTTGTCCCAGAAGAACAACCGCTACAAGCAGAAGAATCTGAATTAGCAGAAAGTTCACAAGTATTGCTGGAGTTAGATATTTCTGCAACAACCCAAACTTCTGTCAGTACTCAACATCGGCACAAGCCTTTGGTGTTGCTACTAGGATTGTTGGCTTTGTTGGTGGGAGGTACAATTGGGGGATTATTTGCTTGGTGGCAATTGCATCCGCAAACATTCCAACAGATGTGCAGACAACTTCCCCTCTGTTCGCCTAGAAGGTAGGAGTGGAGGAGTGGGAGATAGGGAGATGGGGAAAGTGGGGGAGTGGGGGAGTGGGGGAGTGGGCATTGGGCATAGTTAACAACCACTAACTACTAACCACTAACCACTAACCACTAACTACTAACCACCAACCACCAACCACTAACTTGACTGCCGTAACACCGTGGAGTGAATCCCCAGTGATTAATCAGGACAGCTAATCTGGAGAGTTCAATACCCATTTACTTAGATTCAGGTATTAATTGACCTAAATACCCGCCAATAGCCACTTTGGCCAAATCGCCAAAAATAGGGCGAAATTTTTCATCGTGCAGTGCGATCGCCAATGCCCCAAGTACTAGAAGTAGCACAACAAGCGATCGCGTATTTATCTTCTGCCACATGATCAGCGCTCGCCACGATGAGGAATGTTCAAAGTAGCTTTAATTTCCAAAATATCCCTCTCAACAGTATCAAAGCGTCTATCAAATTCACTCAAAACAGTATTGAGGGACTGTTGAATCTGCTCTTGATTGCGGCGAATATGTCCAAAGTCACGTTCTAAACCGTATTTCTTCTTTTCAGAGTTGGCATACCAAAAAATGCCACCCACTATGGCCGTAACACTTGTTAAAAAGAGACTACCAAAAGCAATAGCATCACTAACAGTAAAACCTTTCATGAGTAAAAATATTCAGTAACTTTAATCCTGGCATTAGCGCCACTGGTTGCTGCTGCACAGATTCCCACAACTGCATTCCGAACTTAACCCCAATCGATTTTTTGCTCAATTCGTTCCAAGTTTTTCAGCATGGTTTCATCTGGATCTTTATATCCTTGTAACTCCCAAATTGTAACCGTCAAATCGGGAATCCAAAGTTTAGGTTTAATCTCCAGATTTCCAACTAAATCATTAGGCTGAAGTTTATAAGTTTGTTTGCCTAAAAATAGACGTGTATACCGACCTTCAGATACTCCACTGGGAGTATTTAAAACAGGTACAATATGGCCAATAAAAGAATAATCCCAAGACCCAATTTTGCTAGTTTCAATACTCAGAATTCGTGATTGAAATTGACGAATAATTAACACTCTGGGTCTTGGGTTGGTGTGAAGATTAAAAGCCTGTTGATAGACTCTAAACCATTCCATTAGAGAGAGTAATGTTACTTTCAGCAGCTTTATAGACGACATCAACATCAGTCCGGACAGCCTGATTACTACCAGCAACATAGCGGGCCTCTGCTTTGGTAGTAATGAAATCAGCCAAGTCAATATCAGGCTGAAATTGCGTACCATCCCAATACTGGTCGGGGTCGCCGGTGGTTTGATCCAGGGTTACAACAATAAATCCTGCGGCCATTTCAGAATCTCCTCAAAAAATATCAGTAATAAACTTAGTAAGTGAACTTGCGACGACGCACAGGGGTTACTTTGATAATGTTGCTGCCTGCGTATTTTTTAGTTTTTAGCTCAGTAGCAACTGTGTCCGCCTTGGTGGGGGATACAAGCAACACCACTCGACGCTTTTGCTTGTTTTTGAGGTAGTAAACCGCAATCGGAAAGCAGCCGCTTAACAGTGCATCTTCCCGACCTTCGCCAACAAGGATTTTTCCTTGGGGGATTTCTCCAGTTGCATTCTCGACGTAACCAAGGCTTTGATCTATGTCCTGGATGCTCGACTTGATCGCCTTGATCGCGACCACCTTGTTATTACCAATATCGATCAGGTAATCTGTACGTTTTCTACTTTGTGCAGTTGCCATGCTTGCGTGATTCGTGTTTGAAGTGCTTAGAACGCAATCCTAGCCTTGCTTTTTCGTAGTTGAGTTGACATGGAAACCTTAAAGGTTTGCGCGATCGCAAACACTTTTCAAAAATGCTCAGACATGAACCAAAGCGTCAATCCATTGACCCGTAGCATCGACCAATGGAACTACCTCATTTAAGCCATGCACGTATAGGTAGGCATAGCGAAACCTCACACGCGCACTCGGCCGCCACCGACGATTCTTACGTTGCTTGCCATATATAGTTTTTGTTCCCTTGGGAAGGTTCTGTGATTGCCGCTTGGGAATAGACACAGACAAATGTGATGCGTTGAAAGATATGTTACGTATGGTGAGAATTTTTTTGATGATTTTTTCGCCTTCATCCTCACTTGTCGCGTATATTCTTAAGGCAAGTCCATGTTTACGGTCGTTGTAATTAACCAGAATTCTGCCTTTGTTGAAGTATATTTCTTTGCCGCCATCTGTCATTTCCTGTTTAATCTTGTTGGCGAGGGTTAAAGCTTTGGCAGGAGTGATACTTTCTGAGGTTTCATCCATCAGCCTAAAGCTGATTTCAGCTGTAATCGGTGATAGTTTATCCGGGACAGATGCTCTATCCTGTGAGAAAAATAGAAACACCTGGGGTCTACCCTCAAATGACTCTTGAAAATCTAGGGCTGGCATCCCGTAAAAATTACCCAAGCGTTTTTTACCGTATCCAAGCACCTCATAAAACAGGTACAGCCGAATTAAAGTCATTATGGCTGTGTCTTGGTCATCAATGCGGCAAGCCGTCCGTAGTGCAGCCCTCGGAGTATTAATATTTGGTTCCCAGCTGATATCACCCAAATCCTTAAAGTACCGCGCCACAATTTTATTGTGTTCGCGGCGGATCATATCTTGGAGGTGTTCCCAGTGCCCAAAGCTTGAAGGTAGCGTCATTCGTCCTCAGCCTCCAGCTTGTCGGTGTTTTTCAGGTCTTGACCAGCAGAATCTTCTTTGCGCTCATCTGCTGCTTTTTTCTGGTTTTCAGATTCAATAATGCCCAAGCCCTTGAGTGCATTCTCACCATCTTTGAGGGCTTCTTTCATATTGTTACGCTCCTCTTTCATAGTGTTGACGGCACTTTGCACATCAAGGGGAGTTTGAGAGACAAACTCAATGTTTGATGCCACCTGCTGGATGTTCTCAAGCTTGCGAAATAGGGCATTGTCAAAATTGGGAGTGGGGTTCATCCACTCGTAAGCTGCGTCAAAAACCTGGCCCGCCGCCTTCAGAGCATTGGCAATTTTCGCGACTCCCGCCCCCACAACTTCTAAGGCATTGAGGATTGATTGTTGGATTGATTGGATGGCAAAAGCTATGTTGGCTGCTGATTGGTAAATACGGTTAGCGGCGTTAAATACTTTGTTGAGGTTGTTGTATGTGTCTTCACCTAAAGCAGCTTTAATCGCATCTTGATAGGTTTTACCTAAAATTTGCCCAATATCAATAGCATTACCTTCTAAATCTTTAATTCCAAGAAAAGCTAATACATTGTTAAATGCTGACGCCAAAGTTTGTACAATATTATTTGACAGCATGGCAGCATTATGAAGCGTTTGCCACCAGATCAAAATATTTAAAACTCGATCTAAGTGTGCCCATCGGTTGAACATTTTGAAATAATCTGTAAATCCAATAGGTGTTCCAGATTTACTATAGATTTGTGGCCCTAAAACTTCCTGTACCCCTTTTAGTCGATTAACTTGTTCTGTATTAAGCGCGTAGTTTAGTGGCCCCCACACATCGTTTTGTCTCAAGCTATTTTTGATATCTTCTGCGGTATTTTGTAGAGCGCGATTTATGCAACCTCCAGTTTGTGTTGTACGGCAAGTACCTGTGGCAGACGCTTGTATAGCTTGTTCATAAGTTAATGGTGTTCTTGCAATTATTAAAGGTGGAATTAAATTTAGTTTTTGGTTGATCTGATTAAGTTGTCCTTGCAATGCTGGGTCAATCATTCCGTCTTTGCCTTGTGGCCCTTGCAAGCCATCCTTGCCATTTTTTCCCGATGGCCCTTGAGGCCCTGGTATTCCAATCTGAACAATCTTAGGTTGCTTGGCCAAAGCTAATGCTTCATCAGCAGTGGTTTGAGCGCGTTGGGCTGTGCCTTGAGCTTGTTGGGCAGTGGTTTGTGCTTGTTGTGCTGTGCCTTGAGCAGCCATAGCCCGACCACTGGCTACGTTTGCGGTGCTATTAGCAGCAGATGCCAAACCAGAAGCTTGATCTGCTCTACCTATTGCAATCTCAGCAGTTGATTGGGCTTTTTCGGCTGCACTTTTAATTGGTGGCAGCAAGCCAAGTACTCTGCTTATATCAGCAGATACTCTATCGACATAGCTCTCTAGCGCGTCTATCCTACTACCAAGCACTAGCAAGGTAGCCACACTTGCAGCCAATGCAGCTAATGCGGCTGCTAGAGCAGCTATTTTAGATAAAGCTTCACCCGCTTTAGATAGAGCATTACCAGCTTGATTTGCTGCTGAAGTAGCTATATTTTGTGCTGCACCTGCGGCTGATTGTGCTGCATATGCTCTTTCTAGTGCTTGTCTTGCACTACTTAACCCGTCGTTTGCAATACCCTCTACTGTTGCTAGACGTGCTTTAAATGGTGATATTTGAGCAACTATTAATGCAAGTGCAATTGCCCCAACTTTTGGCAATATTGCTTGCTCAGATCGTTGTACAGCTTTTTGAATAATTGCTTCTTCATCAACAGGTTTTAACTTAGCAATCTCAGCTTTAAGTGCTGCTAATTCAGCACGAATTTCACTACAGCAATCAGCCACGATTTATCATCCTTAGCATTGCTGTAGCACTGGCAATTCCTTCCTTTATTTCACTGCAAGGAATGCAACAAATATTTGGAGGAATGCCACACTGTATTTCTCCAATTTCACATCCACAAGCGACCTGATAAGTTGGCTTTTTGATGAAATCCTTACTGTAAACTTCGCTGTTATTTTTGTCTTTAATTGACAATGTATATCCTGTGGTTGTACCAGGACTTTCAAGAGTAATGCTGAGGATTTCAAAATCTTTAGCTTCACCATAGGTTAGCCCCCGAACGGTCAACCATTCAGGATTTTGTTCGCATCTTGAAAATCCATTTGAAAATCCATAAGCGTAAATTTGGCATCGATAGCCATCACCATTAGGATAGTAAGGAATAATTCTTGATCCTCCAATTGGCCCGTACATTGTAGAGGTGTCCCACGATCTAGAAAAGCTATCACTTGTTCTTTCTCGCCGCAAGAATGTGTAGGATACCTTGTATATCGGACAACTTTCTTTTGGTGTGATAGTGATATCAATCGGACACTCACTAAAGTTGCAATCTATAAGTTGAAGAGTGTCCGGATCGTTAATTTTTACATAAGCAGAAGTCTTTGATTCGCAGAATTGCATAAATGCACTTAGTAGTCGTCGGGGTCAATTGCACTTGATGTATCTTCTTTGGCTAAGTTGATCGTGAGCTGATCAACTCGGTATTGGTCATTATTAATTCCTCTAAAGGTAAATGCAGGATATGCATCATCAATGTAAATACTTTGGTCTATATCTGCATCAAAACGGTTTTTGGATAATGCTATTTTAGCTTTTAGTAAAATTCCTACTAATAAACTCTCAGCGCTATTGTTTGCTGATGCTGTTAGTCTTGGTAAGTCAGATTTATTAATTGTGATTGTGGTGGCTGTTTGTGTCGCACCGCCACCAAATACTTCTGTCAAGGTTGGTTCTGGCATAAAAATCAGATTTCTGATCAAGTGAATAAATCTTTTTTATGCAACTTCTAAGATGGTGTAAATATTCTGCTTTTATGTAAATTCGGAACTTACACTGATGGCTTGTAACTATTGCTGCAAATAGGATTGAGTCAGTTTTAGTTAACAGCTATTCCGATAAATATTCCGGTTTTGCCTGTGCGAGAGGTAAAACCGGAACTGAAATTATAGGCAACAAAATATGAAGAATAACCGAAATGGACAATCGGCTATCCTCAACGATGCGGACTATTCTAAAATCCGCAAGCAGATTAAGAACCGAAAATACAAACTGCTTTTAGATTTGGCTTGGTACACGGGTGAACGTTGGGGCGCAGTAGTCCAACTTCGGGTTGAGGACTGTTACAACAGTGACGGTACTCCCAGAAGTGAAATCACTTTTCGGGCTAATACTCGTAAGGCTGCACCTGATGGCAAGCGGCAAACGCGACAGGTTCCTGTCCATCCGGTGCTTTTTGAATCTTTGGGTGCTTACAAGCCGGAACCTGACTCGATTTGGATGTTTCCTAACAGGGAAGCTGCTGGCCCGATCACTGTGCGATGGGCAGATAAAATCTTACGTGCAGCAGTTGAACGGGCTGGGCTGGAGGCAAAGGGAATTAGCACCCACAGCACTCGACGCACGTTTATTACTAAATTGCACAGAAACGGTACTGACTTGTACACTATCCAGAAAATCACGGGGCATCGCGATTTGAAGGCGCTTGGGCGCTATGTGGAAATTGATAGCGATCGCGTCAAAGGAGCCATCGCCACACTATGAATAATTTGATATCCCTCGAATTAGTTCAAGGAATCGTTGCCCTCAACAATAAAATTATTGGCAACGAAATTAAGCACCCGGCTAGGTTGGCCCTACTGCTTGAAGAGTTAGCAACGGATGCCTGGAATGAGGCTAGAGAACTTGGGGCATCCACCTGGGAGGATGCGGAGGATCTACCGCCGTCGTTGCGGATTGATCCGTAAATGGCGATCACCACTCTACTCCCCCACTCCCCATTCCCCTAAAACAGATTATCAATGTAAGCTTCCAGGTCAGAGCGCTTTATCCTCCAACTTCTACCAATCACATGACCGGCTAATTTACCTTTGACAATTGCGTCTCGTAGGAATTCTCGCGAAAGCCCGGTCAGGGCTTGTGCTTCAGCCAAGGTGAGTAAAAGTTTCGTGCTGATGGGTACAGTTGGCTGGCGATCGCTCCTGGTCAATAAAGTCTCAATAATTGAGGACAGGTGGTCAACCACGACTAAATCGTCAATTTCCGTAATCTCGCCAGCCTGATGTACCAATTTATCTGTATGTTGCTGCTGGTCTGTCGCAATTTGGCGAGTTTCGATAGCAGGTTTAATAGTTGGCTGATTCAGTTCTGCCTTAAAAGCTTCCAGTTCACCTTGGTCAAAGTTGGCAGTGGGACGAGTCTTGCCTTTTTCGTACTTCACGCTGATTCGCCCCTGCTGCACGTATCGCTCAAGGGCACGAACGCTGACACCAAGAAACTCTGCTGCTTCTTGTTTGTTCATCTTTAAACCTCGACAAATACCGCCAACGTTATCATGTTTGGCGAGTTTTCAGAAAATTAGCTGCATGATTGTCTAGCCCGCTAGCTCCGATGGTTACTCGCGATCGCTCCGATGATTAGCTGCTTAATCTCAATTGGTGATTCACCTTCTGTGATCGCCAACTCCACAGCCTCTTTTTTCTGCTTGGCGATCGCGCTGTTGACACTGCCGATGTAACGACGATGGATTTTTCGCCCCTCCATCCAGCAGTAACGATAGTACCAATACTTTTTACTGCCTCGCTCAACCCAATACTTCTCCACCCAGTGGGTTTGTTGGGGGGCAGTATTAGTTGTGACTGCTCCCCAACACTTTTGTACGGAGACTCTACTAAAGAAATTTGCCCCCCAACATTGCTAGTAGGATGTTCGGGAGCAATTGTAAAAGATGGACTTGTATTACAAACCGTGCAGTTAATGGAAGCCGAGCAATTACCTTGTTCTGGCAAACTACACTGGTCAAAGTTATCACATGGTTCTGAAACTGGCTGTTTCTCCAGTTCATCCCAGTAGGGGTCATGGATAATGCGAGGTGAGGACTCGACTGTGGGGATGTCCAGGGCCAGCTGTAATTGTTCGTAGCTCATCGCTCACAGCCCCCCTGGCGTTGAAATGAAACTACGTGGTGAGGCATTGATGCGAGTATTCGCAGCCGTTCTGCCTGTTTGATTTCAATCGCAAGCTCGATGAGAGCTGCGGCCCATGCCAAGCTGACTTCGCTTGGCATTGAGGCGATGTCTACTTCACTGATGAATCGCTTTTTAATCCAGGCTTTAAATCTGGCTTTATGTATTTCAAAAAGTTCTGTTGATTCGTTCATAATTTTCGTAGTTGTTTAATAGTTGTCTGCTTCCCTGTGAAGGAAGCAGTTTTTTTGTGTAATCAATAACACTGTTTTAACAAGTGTTATTGCCCGTTAAATCGCTCCAAGCTTTGTCTATTAAATGTTCTGACTCTTCAAAATCAATGACGACAAGTTGTGGTGAATCTCTAAATATGTATCTAATGATTCGCTGATAGTTTGAGGGTTCATCCCAATATTGGTTTTGCAGACATTCTCGTATCCAACCTTCAGGATTCTGATCGATTTTTTGGAATCCACCTTTGAGGTAGAACATGATAATTGCTAGCTTGATTTCGAGTGTGGAACGAGTCAGTATCGCGTTGCATTTAATGTCAATGTAGATACCTGATTCTGCGAGAACTGACTGATTGTGTTCCTTTACGGAATCATCGGCGCTAGGACTATTAGAAGATTGCTGCTGCTGCTTGGTACTCGGTTCCGTAGATTGGTCGTTTGAGGGTTGTAAATCGCAATTTTTATTTTGATGGCGCGATTTTTTTCTTGGTTTCAGCCACTCTAAGGGGCGGGTAACTATTTTGACAACACGCCAAGTGTATTGTTTTATTAGCTGGATAACACGATGTTCTATGAGTTGGTTAAAGGCGTTTTTAATTTGGTCGCGACAGTATCCTTTACCTCGATGTTTCTTTACCCAAGCGTTGAATTCTTTTTCTAAATCTGGTTCTACTTCTTTTCCGATTCCTTGAGTAATCAGCCATCTCCATAGAGCTTGAGCAGATGGCATGATCCGATTTTCAAAACAATATGCGTCGTGTTGTGTTGTCCAATTTTCTGTCTCACGATGGACAGATTTTTTGTCAGTAAATTGCATAATTGTAGTGTTTGAAGTTATGTGAAGCCGCCCAAGAGGTCGAATTCGTGGGTGGCTTTTAACTTTTTAGTGGCGATCGCGCTCCAAATCCCAGATCGCTTTTTCAATACACCACTCCATGCTGCGATGGGGATTGCGCCTACGCTCACGGTCGATTAGTCTGCTAGCTGTGGCGACGTCACCTTGAACTAGGGTGAGCAGTTGTTGCCACTTTTTAGGACTAACGTTTCTGCTGGTAGAGTGGTTTCGTGGTGTCCGCCTTCTTGTAGGGTGGTGGCGTCTTTGAGGTTGTTGGTGGGCTTTGATGGTCATGAATGCTAGCCACAGGAAAAATGACAATAGCAATAGCCAGATGACCAAAATTACAATGTGCATAGGGATTGAGAGGTAGATGTTCAATCCCAACATGCGGGGTTTTTCCTGGTTGAAGCATCAGGAATTCTCCGCATTTTTCAGCCTCAGCATTTTTCCGGATGCAAATATAAAGCCGCCCCACCACTCCACTAGGTAGGACGGCTTATTCGAGATTTTCTTCTTTAATTTGCTCAGAGACTAAATTGTAAATTTCTTGCTTAAGCTCTTGAACTACTTCCTTGAAAAGTTCTTTTTGTTCTTTGCTCTCAATTAAACGAGCTTCTAAACGCTGTTGGTGAGCTTCTACGTAGGAAATATAAGCGTTCTCGATAAATTCGAGACGCTCTAGGATTTTCCCAGTAGAAGTTTCTCCTTGTTTTCTGGTTTCCCCAGTGGAATCTTGCCCTGAGCAATTGATCTGATCAAGTCCGATCTGTTCAGTCCCATTGCTTCTGCTTGAAGCTTGAAGGCTTCCCAGTCTTTCTCGCTGATCAAAAATGTCGCCCGAATTGAGTCTTCTGCTAGTTTCTTGGGTCTGGCCATGTTCGCATATCACAACAATACCCTCATTTTATTGTATGAACAAAACCTTTTTATATGAATAAAATGCTTGACTGGTTTCATTCATATAATATACTAACATTAGTTCTGTATGAAAAAAACTAACCGACCCCCAACCAAGCAGAGATAGCAGCCTGCTGCCTGTAGTGCAATAAACAAAGACCTGCTAGGGGTTAGTGGTTAGTCATTAGTTATTGGGTGGGCCGCATCGATGCCCGTCATAGTCTTGTGTCGTTTCGTAAGGAGGGTAATCTTAGTACTTACTTCTGTCTTGGAGTTACTGACTGTATAGATAAACGTGCCAGCAGTGTGGCACGTGGTGGACACTGCTGGACTTTCTCAAAACCAACTCATACATATGAACAACTACGCCAAAACTTGTTGGTATAGGTGGTATAGCGCTTATCGGATAACGCGCCGACACAGAGCCAACTTTATTATCCCTTGGCCAGAGTACTGGCAGCTCAAAAAACAAAGGAGGGGTAACTAAGAATTGAGGCAATCGCATTCTACAAAAATGCGATCGCCCATCCGAATTTAACCAGTAATCTACCACAAACCTCATCGTAGTCAAACTTTAACAACGCTTCTGCTAAGTTTGGGCATTATCCATACTTGGCACAAACGTTTTTGCACAGTGTGGTGTTCTTGCGGGACACCACTTTCTTAAAAAGGAAACCAACGATGAGAAAAGCCAAATGGTTAACTGTAAGTATCGCGGTAGTGGTCGGATTTAGCAGCTTCAACAAGCCAAATCCAGCTAATGCAAACCCTGGAGTCCTAGCACCAGCAGCGCCCCTGTGTGCAACGGGAGTCGGAACCGTTGTCTGTGCTGTTTTGGGAGTAGTGACACTTGGGGGAGTAGTTTATTACGTCGTCAACTCTGGAGGAGAAAAGAAGGTCATTGATTCTCAGGGTAATACTCTGATGAATATTGAAGATTTGGTCATTAAAAAAGACGACAAGGGACAAGAATATGTGGAGGTAAACACACTAGAAGAATGCAAATTAGTAAAACCAGCATTAGGAAGAGAAGTTAAAAGCTGGCAATACAAAGATGGCAAAGTCAGATGTATGCTTTTTCCTGAGAATAAGAGGGTGAAATGACTGAAGATTTAAAGTTTTACTACAGCAAGTATTACCTTAATGGTAAACAGATAAAAGCGGATGAGATTGAAGGCTACACACAGCACTTTAACGAAAATGAACTCATCGGACAAACACTTTTTGATCACTATGTTGTTGAGTCAGTTGAACGTGTTTTACCAACTCCCGAAAATGCACAAGAATTTGCTGAATGCTCCAAGATAATCAAATATCCAGTTGATGAAATTTGGAGGATTCATCTTAAGCAGTTAGTAGCTGCATAAGGTTGAGCGATCGCGTGGATGCAATTTGCGCGATCGCTCAACTTTGAATCAAACATCTACCAAAGTGTAATTATATACAGCCTATGACAGATTTAAAAACACCATTATGTATTGAGTGTGGCTCTCATGAAGTGAGATTTGATGCTGAATTTGGCTTTTATAAATGTGAGAGTTGTTCAACATTTTGGGCATTAGATGAAGACGATCCGGATTATGAACAATGCCCCTCTTGCGGTAATGCCGACGCTGTGAAATATGCGATTACATGTTTTGATACATCGCCTGACGAGCCAGCGTGACTCACTGGCGAAACGACGGGCCACGTGCCCGCCGTTGCGGTCTGAGTCCACATCAGTTCGCACAGCACATATACAACAGCTTAGGGCTTTTGAGAGTGAATCAAGCTAAGCGTGGCTTTTTTATCTTCCCAAGCTCAGTTGATGTGTAGTGCTGTTTCAAGAGTGCGCCGATGTCCCCTACTTCGGCGATCGCCTTGGGAGTGAATTAGGCTTAATGCCTTCGGGTGATTCAAAGGCTTTGACAAGGTTTTGTAAAACCAAAAACCACCCAGATGACACAAGAGAATTTAAAAATATTAGGGCTTGATGTTAGCAAGTCCTCTGTTTGTGCTTGTTTGTTAACAAGCAAGCCAATTCAACCACGTCAATTTTATTACGAGTGTCCGTTTTATCGCTTCAGTGCCAGCATTGAAGGCATTAAAGCCCTGCTGGAACTAAAGCCGGACATTGCAGTGATGGAACCAACTGGTGTAAATTACGCTAAACTTTGGGCAACGCACCTAGCTCGTGCTGGCGTGGAAGTTAGGTTTGTGGGTCACAAGGAGTTAAAGAATTATCGAGCGCATCACCTAGCGTTACCTGATAAAGACGATGATGCTGATGCTTTAGCCCTTGCCTGCTACTATTTCGATTATTTTGATCAGTTACAACGCTTCATTCAAATTCGTCAACCCATCATTACCCATATCCGAGAATTGGTATTGAGGCTTGCCCATCTCAATCGAGTCCAAAACCCGATCGTCAACCGTTTACGTCAGGATTTAACTTGGCAGTTTCCGGAGGTGGCCTTTGTCGAGTCCAAAAGAGCAAAAAATAGCGGACAAGTACCGCTTTTATGGGGTTGGCTTGCGGGTGAACGTTCCTCAAATCGCTATGATAACTTGTACGCTAAATCTGTCGGTCTGGGCTTAACCGACAGCGTTCGTCACCATGCACAGCGTTTGTGTAGTATCGAGCGCGAAGAGTTTGCGATTGAAACAGAATTACACGAATTGCTTAGTGATTCTAGGTTTGAGGTTTATCGGCAAGTTTTTCAGAAATTTGGTTTTGGCTCACGCCTACAAGCGATTCTGCTCTCCCAAATTTACCCGCTAGAAAATTACCTCGATGCCGAGGGATTACCAGAAGTACAAATTAGAAAAGGTAGGCGATCCGGAAAACCAACCAAACGACACCTTTCATTGCGGCGTTTTCAAAAAGCTTTGGGTTGTGCCCCTACGGAACAATCATCAGGAGATTCCCACCGCAAAAAAGTAGTGGGTGGTTCTGATTTGTGTAGAAAAGCCTTATGGCAGTGGGTTTTTACAAGAATCGAAGTTAGGCGATCGCGTCCCAAAAACGAGATCGCACTTCAACTTGGAGCGTACTTGGACGCGGAGAAAGCAGCAGGCAAACCAGTGGCACTAGTGCGATCGCGTGTTGCAGCCAAAGCAGTGCGATTATTATTCCGGGAGTTGGTAACAGCAATTTCCGGTTGACTGCTGTAACACTGTGGAGTGAAGATAAAATGGTTAGGCCTCTTGCCAAAGTACCTGGCGACTTCAAATATCGCCTTTCTTTTTCTCCCTATCGATTGGGAAACAAAGGGTAAAGACTAAGGGGACGAATTTAGCTCAAAGCCTGCATGGGCAGGCTTTGTTCGTCTAGCAGGTATGGAGGCGTCAAATTGCGCCTAAATACTGCTTAAAAGTCAAAAACAACTTTTGCAAGCAGTCTATTTTTCAAGAGAAGCAAGTTCAATGAGGGATGGCAGTGGAGACACTTGTGGAAAAGCAGAAGCAAGGTGTAAATTTTGTTATGAAAAAAGGCGATCGCGTTCGTGTCAAAGAATCCGTGGTAGTTTACCATCATCCCGAGCATCGCGGTAATGCTTTTGACCTCAAAGGCACAGAGGGAGAGGTGGTAGACATTGTCACTCAATGGGAAGGTAGACCTGTCAGCGCTAACCTGCCAATTCAGGTTCAGTTTAGTAAAAAATTTAAGGCTCACTTCCGTGAAAAGGAGTTAGAAATTATCTAATATCCCTCATTGGCGGCGAAAGATTGCATAAAAATTCAGTTCGCCGCGCATCCTTTTTAGTTCTTGACGATGCTGCTCTGCTATGGTATAATACCATTCACAATATTCCTGATACTCAGATCGCGTCTTAACTTCCTGATAAAACTGGTGGGTTGTTTGGTAAGCAGCAAAACTTTCCTCAACTTGAGGTTGAGGCGAAGGAATAATATGTGGTAAGTCTTTAGACATAATTTAATAAAGTAAAAAGTTAGAAATTAAGAGCATTTTTTCAACTCTTATCCATTATTACGCAGTCAATAACTCCTAACTCTTAATCATCTTCACAACCAACCTCGTAAGCGATAAACAAAAATACCAACATACTCTTTCGCTGCTCCAGTAAACTTGTGCAGATTGGAGCTATCTGGTAATAAACTCAGGATAGCGGCTTTGGGGGTACTAGCTAGTCCTTGCATATCGCTGCTAGTCACGAGAAAGTCAGTGGGTGCAGGAATGGCGTCAATACCTTGACGCTTGAAAATAAGGAGCGATCGCGGCATATGCATTGCCGAAGTTACCAGCAAGATGCGACGAATCCCACGAGATTCGAGTATTTTTTTGACATTCACCGCATTTTGATATGTGTTCAGGGACTCAGATTCTTGAATGAGAGCTTCTGATGGTATGCCAATTGAGGTGAGGATTTGTGCCATATCCTCTGATTCTGCTAAGCCTTGGTTGTCTTCCCAATCGATGCGGCCACCACTGAGAATGATAACAGGAGCTTTATTTTGACGGTAAAGTTGAGCAGCATAAATAACGCGATCGCCAGTTTCGTTTAAATCTACACCTGGTCGTGGTGGCAAAGCTGGCTTGGTAGCACCTCCTAGCACAACTATTGCTTCTGCATTTGGTATTTGTGCAGGTGGGAGATATTGCCATTCTAGCGATCGCACCAGTAAATTCGGAATCCAGGCATTACTGCTAAATAACAGTAAAATCAGCGCCAGTGTAATAGCGATCGCTGCTGTTCGGGGACGTTTCCACAACATGAAAAGTGCTACCAGCAAAAAAATACAAGTTAGCCCCAGCGGATAAAAAAATAGTGGCAGCAGTTTGGAGAGATACAAAAACATTGGAGTTAGTGGGTAGTGGATAGTAGATAGTGGTTAGTGGTTAGTGGTTGGTGGATAATGAGTTGATGGTGAGTTATTTGAAACAACGAACAACTAGCTACTAACTACTAACTACTAACTACTAACTACTAACTATTAACAACAATTACTTTTTACCTTCGCCAAAAGTCGAACCAATTGAAATTTTGAGAAGAACGACGGTAACGGCGAACAGGTTTTCTGATCCGTCGTTTGGTGACTGGAGAACTAGGCTGTTCTTGCTGATCTTCCTCTATAGGTTCTTCAGGGAGTTGAGTTCTAGCTTCTTCCTTACTTTGCCACCATGCAATAATCCAGCCGCCACCGATCCCAGCTAATGAACCCAGCAAGATGCTTATAGATGGTGGATACCCCAAAAACACAAATCCCAGTAAGAAAAATAACCAGTACTTTAATCCAGCATCAACTCCCTCAGTAGAGGCCACAGCACCTCCCTTGGGGCCAGTTTTGCTTGACGAAGTTATCCATCCTACGGCTAAACCACCCAAAATGCCCAAGAAAATACTTAAAGGAGGTGGGTAACGTAACACCAAGAAAATTAGTGTTAAAAATATCCCAACCAAGATTTGGTTCAAAAAGTTGGGTGAGACGGATAGAAAGTTGCTGAAGTTGTTTTTATCTGGTGCCATAAGGTCAGGCCTGTTGGCTTAATTAATGTTGTTGGTAGTTGTTTATTGGTTGTTGCAGAAAACAAACAACAAACAACAGTCATCACGAGAAATAGTTTACTCACGCTAACCAACTTAATTGTGCCTGTTGTGATTGGGTTGTGTCCAAAATTTTAACTAGTGGTTTTTCTTTTTCGGTGAAGGGTTCAGCAGAGCGAAGTTGTGAGGCCAATAAATCGGCAGTGGCATCAGCAATATCACCACTGCGGTGTTGTAGTCGCTGCTGTAAAACCTCTGGTGGTGCTGTGCAATAAAGAATCTGTAAGGGTATTTGCTTCTCTTGAGCTTTGGCGATCGCTTCTTGTCGCAACTGCTGGCGATCGTACTTAGCATCTAAAATTACAACAAACCCCTGACTTGCGAGCAGAATCCCCAACTCCAACAACCGTGCATAGGTTTTCTGGTTCATTTCAGATGTATACAAATCATCTCCACCCCGTTGCAGCAAGGGAATTCCTGCCAAATGCTTCCGCACTGCATCTGAGCGAATATGAATTGCTCCCACCTGTCGAGCTAAATATCGTGCTGTCGTACTTTTCCCAGAACCCGACACGCCCGACATTAAAATTAACTGTCCCTGACGTGGCTTAGTATATTCCCATGCCTGCTTGTAATAACCGGCTGCTGTTTTTGCAGCCTCTTGCTTTACCTCTGCTGGCACACCAGGATCATCCAACAAAAACGAAGTTACCTTAGCCCTAACGTAAGCCTGACGACTTAAATACAAAGGCAGCAGCTGCAAACCTTCCCAATCTCCAGTTTGCTCAATATAGGTATTCAAAAACGCATTGCCCAAATCTTGGCGCTGTCGCGCCTCCAAGTCCATTACCGTAAACGCCACATCGTACATTACATCAACAAAGCGAAACGGCTCATTGAACTCAATACAGTCGAATAGCAATAATTTCTCTTGCCACAGCGCAATATTTCTCAGGTGCAAATCGCCGTGACATTCGCGAATAAAATCACCAGCAATTCGACTCTGGAAAAGTTCCCTTCGCTCTGTAAAAAACCGATCTGTATATTGCTTCGTTTTCTCAAACTGTTCCTGCGTTTGCGGGCCACCGATATATTTTTCCGTTTGCTGGTAATTCTCGTCAAAAGCAGCCCGGACTTGCGACACTTCCCCAAAAGAACGAATGTAATCATTCGTAGCAGTTTTCGCGTGAAAATCTGCTACTACCCGTCCTAACTCTTCTAAGTGCACCTCCTGTAACTTCCCCTGCTCAAACATCTCGCTTAGCAGTGCCTCTTGAGGAAACTCACGCATCTTCAGCGTATACTCTACCGCCTCTGTTCCCCCAAGCTGGTATTGCTCCCCTACCAAAGTCACAGGTAACACTTCTAAATAAAGCTCCCCTGCTCCCCGCTGATTTAACCTTAACTCCTCTTCACAAAAATGCTTGCGCTTCTCCAACGTTGAATAATCCAAAAAGCCGAAATTTACCGGCTTTTTCACCTTATATACATAATCCCCAGTCAACAACACATAAGAAACGTGCGTCTGAATTAACTTAACTGGTTCCTGCACTGAGTGTGGATAAAAACCAGGCTGCAACATCTGTTGAATTAAAGGTGGAATCGAAACCTCTGTCATCTGTTTGTGTCCTTTGTACGCCAGTCGCTACAACGGGGGGAACCCCCGCAACGCGCTGGCTTGTCTTTGTGGTTCATATCAAATCCGTTTGATTAGTTATCGTATCTGCCTTCACCCCCTACCCCTCTCCCAACTTGAGAGAGAGGGTGAGGGTTTTTAATGAACATGAATTAGCCGGACTTGATATCAATCAATAAAAAACCAGGGTTTTGCCCCTGGTCTCCTCAGCAATTATTACAAACTGTATCAGTTTTTGGCGGCAGCAAAAAAACTCAAGTGGTAGGGCGTACCCTTTGCCGGATGAACTTGAAGTTCTCGGATCACCGTTGTACCGCGCCAATTCATATCTGTAACATTCAGTTCAAACTCAGTTTTATTTACACGAGCCTTTTTGAGCAGCTGTTCAACGGTTTTGGCATCAACAACCAAAGAAACAGACTCGCTACCATTATGACCGTATAAATTAGCAGGTATTAACCCAGAACGACGCAAAGCATTGGGTTTGCTACCTTCTGGCCGCTTTTGACATTCAATCGTAAGTTCCATACTTCAATAATTCAAAATTCAAAGTTGCACAACTTTTACTGCTATCAACATATGAGTGCTACACTCACACGCAAAGGACACTTGCAGTCAAGTGTCCTCCCCTACATAGAATCGCAATAATAACGCATCTCCTAGGCACTCAGCAAGGAAGCAGGGGTGCCGTCAGGGTGTAACAAAGCCCGTTTGGGGCCGTGTATGGGGTCTTCAACAATGATAGTTTGATCGCGACTAGCTCCTAAAGAGACGATCGCGATCGGCACTTCCATTAATTCTGCCAAAAATTTGAGATAATCCAACGCTTGCCGTGGCAAATCATCCAAAGAACGGCAGTTGCTGGTAGACTGTTTCCATCCTGGCAGGGTTTTGTAGATAGGACGACACTGGGCAAACTTACGAGCGCTGGTGGGAAAATGTTCGCAGCGTTCCCCATCAATCTCATAAGCGACACAAACTTTAATTTCCTCTAGTTCGTCAAGGACATCTAATTTAGTGATCGCCAGACAGTCCATACCGTTAATACGCACAGCATAGCGACCGATGACCGCATCAAACCAGCCACATCGCCGCTTGCGTCCTGTGGTTGTACCAAATTCAGCACCACGCGCACACAACTGTTCTCCCAATTCTCCATCCAGTTCTGTGGGGAACGGCCCTTCACCTACACGCGTGGTGTAGGCTTTTGCAACCCCAATTACCCGGTCAATCATTGTTGGCCCCAACCCTGTACCAACGCAAGCCCCCCCTGCCACCGGGTTAGAAGAGGTTACATAGGGATAAGTTCCGTGATCTAGGTCGAGGAGCGTACCTTGTGCTCCCTCAAATAAAATATTGCGCCGACGCTGAATGGCATCGTATATTTTTAAAGAGGTATCGACCACATACGGTCGCAACCTTTCCGCATACCCCAGATATTCGTCTATCACCTTCTGCGGGTCTAATGGCGGCAAGTTGTAAAGCTTTTCCAGAATGACGTTTTTATAATTGATCGTCCACTCTAGCTGGTCACGTAGCCCTTGGGTATCCATCAAGTCTAACATCCTGATGCCCGTCCGCTCTGATTTGTCTGCGTAGGTCGGGCCGATACCTCGACCAGTCGTGCCAATTTTATGGCTCCCCCTACGTTCCTCCACTGCCTGGTCAATTAATCGATGATAAGGCATCGTTACATGAGCGGTTTGGGCAATCAACAGATTGCTGGTAGAAATACCAAGTTGTTCTAGTTGATCGAGTTCTGCAATCAAAACCTGTGGATCGATGACTGTTCCAGAACCGATAATGCACTCTGTATCCGGGTACAAAATACCAGAGGGAATCAAATGCAGTTTAAAGGTCTGACCTTTGACTACGATTGTGTGTCCAGCATTGACACCCCCTTGGTAACGTACAACGACATCTGCGGAGCGGCTGAGTAAATCAGTTATTTTTCCTTTTCCTTCATCGCCCCACTGGGCACCTATAACAATGACGTTAGCCAAGAGTTTATTTTAAAGAGCTAAAGTTTCCACAAACAATAATTATCCTCAGGTTTCGTGACAAATGTCAAGCTTAGTGAGCAAAAGTATAAAAATTGTTGGTTGTTGGTTGTAACAAACAATGATTATGATGTTTTGTCATTTGTCATTTGTCATTGGGTAGGGGCAAAGCATTTGTACTAGTACATTCAGTTTTGATGTCAAGATATACATACAAATGCTTTGCCCTTACAGGTGTGTTTAGGTTTCGTAACTCGCGTTATGTTTATTTCCACCTACCTACTTAAGTGTAGTTGTGAACACATTTGACTAGATATTTCAGTTACTTTGAGAGTATCTGAATAAATACAAAACCTTTAATACTGCTGTGGATGAATACTTGTGGTGGGAGGTTTCTGCCTTACCTTCATAGATTTACCCTTCAATTTCTACAATAAGTTGCATGAATGCTAGGAGAAAACACAGTATTAATAGCCAGCAGCAAAGGAGTTTTACTAACAGCGCATGATGAAATTGTTTCGCATCCAAAAGCTAGCAGCAGTATTTTTACTGGCATTGGCAGTGGTATTTGCTAATGCAGTAATATCCTACAGCAATACGATAAAGCTGATTGAGAATCAGCAAGCGATCGCACACTCTCACACAATTATTATTCAACTAGAGAGAGTATTCTCAACATTTCAGAATGCGGAAACTGCACAGCGCAATTACCTAATCACCACAGATCCAGATTGTTTACAAGCCTATGTTGCTAGTCAAAAAGAGATTAACACTTATACCCAATATCTAAAAAATTTAACTGCAGATAACCCCATTAAACAAACGTGGTTTTTTTTACTTGAGCAAAAAATTACTCATGGGTTTAGTGTCCTTGAAGAAGAAGTTAACTTGGGGAAAACGCCAGGCTTTGGAAACTATCGTCAAGCAAATTTTGTTCTCTCGAAGCAGGCGATAAATGAGATTCAAAAGTTAATTGACGATCGCTTACAGGTAGAGCAAAAGTTATTACAACAGCAGATCAACCAATCGCAAGTCAACTTTCAAAGAACGATCGCGATGTTTGCCCTCATCGCTGCTGTGGATTTGCTGCTGGTAGGTTTGCTGTATTATCTGCTGAGAAGTTACATTAACCGACTCAAGCAGACAGAACAAGCACTGCGGCAAAGCGAACATCATTTGCGGGCAATCATAGATGCGGAACCAGAAAGTATCAAGCTAATTGCAAAAGACGGCACTCTCGTAGAAATTAATACTTCTGGAGTAGCGATGATGGAGGTGGAAAGTGCCGATGTCTTGATTGGCAAACCAATTGACGCTGCGATCGCACCAGAATATCAACAGGCGTTTCGGAATTTACATGAAAGTGTTTGCCAGGGTAACAAGGGAACTCTGGAGTTTGAGATCGTTGGCTGCAAAGGTACTCGCCGTTGGATGGAAACTCATGCTGTGCCATTACCTGACGAAACTGATGGCACGTTTATGCATTTAGCAGTGACGCGCGATATTACTCGGCGCAAGCAAGCAGAACAGAAAATCCGCGAACAAGCGGCGCTGCTGGATGTAGCAATGGATGCAATTTTAGTACAAGGTATCGACAGGCAAATCTTATTTTGGAATAAAGGTGCTGAACGCCTGTACGGTTGGAAGTTTGAAGAAGCTATTGGGAAAAAAACATCACAGCTTTTGTATAAAGAAACATCGTCCCAGCTAGAAGCAGCACTGTTAACAGTCTTTGAGTCTGGTTCGTGGCAAGGTGAATTGCAGCAGGTGACAAAAGCAGGCGCAGAAATCATCGTCGAAAGTCGCTGGACGTTGGTACGGGATGACAAGGGAAAACCGAAATCAATCCTGACTGTCAATACAGAAATCACCCAGAAAAAACAATTAGAAGCACAATTATTGCGATCGCAACGTTTGGAGAGTATTGGTACTCTTGCAGGCGGAATCGCCCACGATCTCAACAACGTGCTAGCACCGATTTTAATGTCCGTGCAGTTGTTGAAGATGAAATTATCTGATTCGCAGTATCAACAGCTATTAGAAATTGCAGAAAATAATTCCAAACGCGGAGCTAATTTGGTCAAACAATTATTGTCATTTGCACGCGGTATTGAAAGCACGCGGACAATTGTGCAAATAGGACATTTAATTGCAGAAATTGAGCAAATCATTACACAAACCTTTCCCAAATCTATAACTTGCCACACACAAATACCAGAAAATCTTTGCCATGTTTCTGGCGATCCAACGCAATTACATCAGGTACTGATGAATTTAGTTGTTAACGCTCGTGATGCCATGCTTAATGGTGGCATACTCAGCATTTGTGCTGAAAATTTGGTCATTGATGAACATGATCCTCAAACTAATATTGATGCCCGTATCGGTGCTTATATTGCAATTACTATTGCAGATACTGGTGTAGGTATGCCACTGGAAATTCAAGAGCGAATGTTTGAGCCATTTTTCACGACTAAAGAGGTGGGTAAAGGTACTGGCTTGGGTCTTTCTACAGTAATTGGTATTATTAAAAATCACGGTGGTTTTTTGAATGTGTTCAGTCAGGTTGGTCAAGGTACACAATTTAAGGTATTCTTGCCTTGCTTAACTAATAGCAAAGACACCGAACCACCTGCTGAACAGGAGGAATCACTCATCGGTTGTGGTGAGTTAATTTTGGTAGTTGATGACGAAATTGCAATTTGCAAAATTACTAAATCCTCTTTAGAAAATTACAATTACCGCGTACTTACTGCTAATGATGGAGTGGAAGCATTAACAATCTACGCCCAACATCAGCAAGAAATTAATGTTATCTTGTTGGATATGATGATGCCATCAATGGATGGGGCGATCGCGATCTGCAAACTGCAACAAATTAACCCCAATGTCAAAATTATTGCCACCAGTGGACTTTTATCAGAATCTAAAATTACTGATGTCCAAAGTATGGGAGTAAAAGCATTTTTGTCAAAACCCTGTACGGCAAATGAATTATTGCAAACTCTGAATGAAGTCATTTGCGGTAACTAATTATATTCACTTCATTAAGTGTGATTTTGTTTGCAGGAAAAGCCCTCTCAAAGAGCGAACCTGTTATGGTTTATGATTGAATACATGCTTTTTGCAAGTTGGCGATCGCACCTCACGAGCCGGTGAACAAGTATCAATTATGATGCGAATTTATGATTTTAACTAATCCGAAGAACAATTTACGCCGTCCCAGCTTGGAAGAAATAGGTGCGCGAACAGATGTATTTAGCTTAGAGGGCATCAAAGGCTGCTATTCGTGAAATTACTAAATCTTCTTTAGAAGCTTATAACTATCGCGTACTTACTGCTAGTGATGGTGTGGAAGCAGTAACAATCTACGCAGAGCATCAGCAGGAAATTAATATAGTGTTGCTAGATATGATGATGCCATCAATGGATGGAGCGATCGCCATCCGCACGCTAGAAAAAATCAATCCCAATGTCAAAATTATTGCTACTAGTGGACTGTCGTCACAACAAAATATAGCCGAATCACAAGGTGCAGCAGTCAAAGCCTTTTTAACAAAACCTTGTACTGTGAAATAATTATTACTGATAATTGCCGCAATCAACAAACGTAATTAAAGAAACTTAGAAAAAATTTACTCAGAAGCAGCTTGTTTTTTTATTTGTTACTGTTAATAATAATTAAAATTTTCTGTAGATACACTACTATGGCTTTATATGCAGAATTGCACAGACACCTAGGCGGTTCGGTTGTACCGCGAGTTCTGTGGCGATACTTTGAACGTCATTCCTCTGAGTTGATTTCTCGATTTGCTGAATATGCAGAATTTGAAGAGTTTTACACGCGCCCGCGCAACACTCTAGATGAGTATCTAGAGTTACATACATTAGTAGAAAGCGTGCAAACTGTAGAAACTCTACCCTACTTTATTTATCGCCTGCTTAGGGGTGCTTATATCTTTGAAAATTTGGCGTATTTGGAACTGCGTTACACCCCTTATCTGCGAACACCCGAACATCTGAGTCAATCAGAAAGAATCGACAAGATGGCGGAAATTGTCGAAGTCGTGGGTAAGGCAAGCAAATTATCTGAATATCCGATTGTTACTAGTCAAATTCTCTGCATGCACTCGCGCTTACCCTATGAGGTGAATAAAGCGATTGTTGATTTGGCTGCACAAAATAAGCAGTATGTCTGTGCGGTAGACGTGGCAGGAGGAGATAGCTATTATGGCGATCGCCTCGAAGAATGGATCAAGCTGTACGATTATGCCTTGTCTCTGGGAATTAGCACCACAGGGCATCTGTACGAAACCACAGCTGGCTGTTACCCGGAACTTTTACCCTGTCTGATGCGAATCGGTCACGGTATCCAAATTCCGCTGTTACATCCCGAGTTACTACCAGATTTGGCTAGACGGAATCAGTGTTTGGAAGTTTGCCCCACTACCTACCTAAAAACTGGTACTTTGCAGGATATTCGACAACTGAAGTTAGTTTTTGACCGTTGTTTCGATGCTGGAGTAGATATCGCCATTTGTACTGACAACGCCGGACTGCACAACGTACGTTTGCCGTTTGAGTACGAAAATCTCCTTACCTACGACATTATTAATTTTGAACAACTCCAAGCTTGTCAGGATGCTGCTTTCCGCCATGCTTTTGCTTGGCCCTACGGTCAACGTCCAGTTTCCCTATTAAATGGGTTGCTAAGCCGTGAATCTACCCAAGTTTTGGCGATGAAAAATTAATTAACCACTGCCAAAGACTTAGAAATTTACAGGGTGCATATATTTTACAGCAATGTATTTTTATTATTTTTTCCTTCAAGTTTTGATGGGAATAAATACGCGCTGCCTACACCCATTAGGTCAATAGGCTACTGGCACAGTATTACTTTCCCATCACCCAAATTGCTCTTTAACCGCAAGATTACAGAACAAAAGGGTTTTTGACTTTTGACTTTTAACTTTTGACTTCCGTGCAGCGGTGCTAGTCTGTCGCACCCCCAACTGACTTCCAAGCGGCAAGACCACCTTTGATTTCAGTGACGTGAACAAATCCTGCCTCTCGCAGTGCATTTACAGCTTGGCTAGCTTGTTCGTCATTTTCACCATAAATATAAATTTCGCGCTTTGTATGGAGACAGGATTTGGCGCGGCTTGCCAAATCAGCCAAAGGAATTGGCACTGCCCCTGTAATATGACCGCTGTTGTAGCTTTGGCGATCGCGCACATCCAAAATTGTAAAACCCGGTTGACCTAGCTCTAAACGCGATTTTAAGTCATGTGCAACAGAATCAAGCATAATAGCCACCTCTTAATACTTATTGCTCGGTAATTTGCCGCTTTTCACCTAACAACAGCAATCTATCAAAAATTTTATTTTTCTCGGGCTTTTTTTAAAAAGAATAAATATTTTGATGAGAATATGAAGTGTTTAATTTAGTAATTTTGCAATCTATAAATTTTTGTATATAAGTTTAATGAAATTTGTTTAAATGATACAGTGGTTGCCAACTTGCCTACACTGGATTTTATGGTATCCACAATACAAGTTTTACCAAAAGAAGTTGTACATCTGATTACAGCTGGAGAGGTAATTGACTCTTTAGCTTCGGTAGTGCGGGAATTAGTAGAAAATTCTCTGGATGCAGGTGCAACGCGGATTGTGGTTTCCATTTGGCCCGAACAATGGCGGGTACGGGTGGCAGACAATGGCTGCGGCATGAACTTAGAGGATTTACAACGAGCGGCATCAGCTCATAGTACCAGCAAAATCAAAAGCTGTGCAGATTTATGGAAGATTAACAGCTTAGGATTTCGCGGTGAAGCGTTGCACAGTTTGACGACTCTGGCAGATTTAGAAATTTGGAGTCGTCCGGGAACCTCTGTATCCCCCCTCTTTACAGGGGGGACGGAAGGGGGAGGCAACGGTTGGCGAGTAGTGTATGGTTATGGAGGAGAAGCAGCACACATAGAAGTAGCAGCGATCGCACCTGGTACAGTTGTGACAGTCTCCAATTTATTTGGCAATTGTTCAGCGCGGCGTCAAGGTTTGCCTTCAGTAGCACAGCAAATGAAAGCGGTGCAAGCAACTATCCAACAAATCGCCCTCTGTCATCCTCAAGTTGCTTGGCAAGTTTGGCAAAATGGCCGGGAATGGTTTACCATCTCTCCCGCCGCCACAATGGGAAAACTTTTGCCACAACTTCTCCATCAGGTGCGTCCAAGCGATCTGCAAGAGTTGCAAGTAGAACTACCCAATTCCCGGCAAGATTCCTTATATTTAGTTGTGGGATTACCCGATCGCTGCCATCGCCATCGCTTAGATTGGCTGCGAGTAGCAGTCAACGGCAGAATAGTGAAAGCGCCGGAAATCGAGCAAACTATCTTGGGGGCATTTCACAGGACATTACCGCGCGATCGCTATCCGATTTGTTGCCTACATTTGTTGATTTCCCCAGATCAAATTAACTGGAACCGCAACCCAGCCAAAACAGAAATTTACCTGAATGATTTGAGTTATTGGCAACAACAAATTAATCAGGCGATCGAGCAAGCATTCCAGATTAATTCTGCCACCCTTAAAGAAGCGGTTCACACAACCCGAGTTGGGAAATTAATCAAAGCCGCCGAAGAACAAGGTTCGTACAACACTAACCCTTCTACTCCCTCTACTTCACGGCAGTCGCTACAACGGGGGGAACCCCCGCAACGCGCTGCCTCCTCCACTCCCCACACTCTCAAAGCCGTCGGCCAAGTCAACAACACTTACATAGTTGCCGAACATCCTGGTGGGTTGTGGTTAGTGGAACAGCACATCGCCCACGAGCGAGTATTGTACGAGCAATTGTGCGATCGCTGGCAAATAGTCTCCGTTGAAGCACCGATAATTCTCTATCAATTGTCACCAGCGCAAGTATCACAGCTGCAACGCATTGGCTTGGACATCGAACCCTTTGGCGAACAACTTTGGGCAGTCCGCAGCATACCCGCAATGTTGCAGCAAAGAGAGGATATGGCAGACGCAATTTTAGAACTGAGTTGGGGAGGCGATTTACAAACAGCACAAGTAGCTGTTGCTTGTCGTAGTGCCATTCGTAACGGTACACCTCTGAGTCTGCCAGAAATGCAGCAAATATTAGATGACTGGCAACGCACGCGCAACCCCCGCACCTGTCCCCACGGACGCCCAATTTATTTATCGTTGGAAGAGTCTGCGTTGGCGCGATTTTTCCGGCGTCATTGGGTGATTGGTAAGAGTCATGGGATTTAGAAGGGCTTGAGTGAATCAGCAGCAGGCGATCGCCGCTGGCTTTTAACAGCACTTATCGAAACCCGTAGATCTAGAGGAATTGGTAAGGGCGATCACCTGCCTGTGCACCAGAAATCTAGCCAGCAAGCGTTTCTGCTAACACCAACTTTTGCAAAGAACAAGCGATCGCCAATTCCGCATGGCACAGCTATTCTGATAGGCAGGAATATTTACTTACCCCTACATCTCTATTTGTAGCATCATTCCTGTAGCATCTTTATATTTAACATTAAAATCAGGATAGAACTAGCCAGTAAAGCCAAAGATTTATAAAAAATCGGTAGGGTTAGCTCTAACAATGACATAAATATACGAAGATGTATTAATTGGATAAGATTGGATAAATCATGCAACCAGCTTTACACATAACAACCAAAGTTTTGCCAGGGAAAAAGCTAGAAATTCAAGTTCCAGAAGCAGCAATTGGCGATACTGTTGATGTATTTGTTATATTGCCAGAAAAGGCTAAATCCAAACGGCATTCTGTAATAGAGGTAATAGAACAAATCCGTAGTAGATACCCGTTCAAAAATACCGAGGACATAGATACACAACTCCAAAAAGAACGGGATTCATGGGAAAGCTGATACTGCCCTCATCTGGTAATATTTATATAGATACATCAGTGGTGATTTATACAGTTGAAGGCAACCCTGATTATTATTCCCTTCTACAACCACTATGGCTTAAATTTCAAAATTGTGAATTGGAAATATTCAGCAGTGAGTTAATACTATTAGAAACGTTAGTATTACCAATCAGAAATGGAGATAATTCTCTAATTTCAGACTATGAGCAACTGTTGTTGTCATCAGAAATGCAACTAATTCCTATCAGCCAATTTGTACTAAAGCACGCTGCGAATCTTCGAGCTAAGACTAACCTAAAAACACCCGATGCTATTCATGCTGCTACGGCTTTATCTGTTAATTGCATCCAATTTATTACTAATGATAAAAGCTTCTGTAATGTTCCCGGTTTGCCTATTGTTGTCCTTAGTGAAGTCCTAGCATCTTGAACCGCTTAGGAACTCTACCTTTCCCTTTAAAACAACAACACCCAAGCATCTAATCGCTTATAAATCTCCTCTCTTTCTTCAGTTAACTCAGGGTTGTACTTGCTTGAAATTTACTGAACAAACAGTTACATTGCCCTCGTTTTACTACTATGAGGAAATATCAGCGTTCGAGTTGGGCGTTGGTGTTAGTTGACGAGACAGATTACAATAAAACAGCTTCTTTACCTCTTAACTAAATTGAACATTGGCTGTTAAATCTGCCAGGGAAGCTTTCTAGCTTCAATTAATAAATTATCACTACTAAATGAGAATAGTTTTTTTCTGCAACTAAACTTTACTTTTTCACCAAAATGCTAGGAATGCGATCGCATTGTCGGGATACAAGCCTATACCAAAACTATGGATTTTTAAAAGAACAAGCGATCGCCAATTCTGCATGACGCAGCAATGTATCTTTGTCAAGGGAAGAGACTGAATATTGCGGAGCGATCGCCAGCAGGCTATCGATTCGCATTCTCGCTGCTTCGACAATGCGTTCATCCAGGCTACCGTTGCTAAGAGAGTCCACAAAATCTTGAGCGATCGCCAAAGTGCGTTCCGAGGATGAAGAAGGCAAGTTACGGGAGACAATGAACAAATCACAGCCAGCCTTAAATGTCTGCGCCACAGTGCCACTCCGAGAATACATATCTGAGACAGCCTTCATATCCAGGTCATCAGATACTATCACCCCCTCAAAACCAAGTTCTTCTCGGAGTATGCCCGTTAAGATAGGTTGCGATAGTGTTGCTGGTACATCTGCATCTATTTTGGGAAATAAGATGTGAGCAGTCATAATCATTGGTACTTGCTCAGTGATGAGCACTTGAAAAGGTATAAGTTCCCGACTTCGCAGTTCATCCAGCGTCAGATTTAGCGTTGGTAGTTCTAGGTGAGAGTCTGTGCTAGTGTCTCCATGTCCGGGAAAGTGCTTGGCACAGCCAATAATTCCCGCCTCTCGCAGTCCCAGAAAATATTCACGCGCACCAGCAGCCGCAGATTCTGGAGTAGCGCCAAAAGCCCGAGATCCGATAATTGGGTTGTTGGGATTGGAAAAAATATCTGCTACAGGTGCCCAGGATACATTTATTCCCAATGATTTGAGTTCTAGCGCTGCTGATGCAGCTACTTCACGCGCACGGAACTGCAACAAGAAAGCATGGGGAAAGCGAGTAATGGGCAAATATGGGCGATGGACAGTACCACCTTCATGGTCGATCGTCATGAACATCGATTCACGTTCAGTGTATTGCCGTATTTGCTTAATCAACTCTTGGAAAATTTGCAGCCAATCTTCGTAATGGATGCCATAACGAAAGTTTTTAGCATAGAAAATAATCCCAATAGGCTTTAATGCACTCAGGATACGTTTATCTTCATCATTTAACGTAGTACCGGAAATACCGACAATCAGGTGATGTCCAAAGCGATGCATATCTTGTACTCCTTCTGGCTTTTGTTGCAAAAAACAGGGTTAGTATAAACGACCACAGATAAACATGAGACTGGGGACTGTAGGGCAAAGGGCATGGGGCATCGGTAAGAAAACCAATTCTCAATTCCCAATGCCCAATCACCAGTACCCAGCGCATCTGTAGCCGATTTCTAAAACTCTATTTTTGCCTGCGTTTTAATTTTTATCAGGCATGACTTATAGATTCCATCAGAAATCCGTAACAACTGCAAGCTTTTTAGAAGGTTTCTGGTTTTTCAGTGTCAGGCTCAGATTTTTTAGGGTCATTTTGGCTTCGCTTGGTTGCATAATCACCGCTTCATAAGGTACAATTCCAGCGATTTCACTATTGATACAGCGAGCTGCTACCCATGAAAGATCCAGGCTTCTAGGTGGGATATAAGGGCCGCGATCGTTCACCCGCACTATCACCGCTTTGCCAGTTTGCAAATTCTTCACCTGCAAGAAGGTGTTAAAAGGCAAGGATTTATGGGCAACTGTCAATTCATTTTGATTGAAGATTTCACCATTTGCCGTTAAACGACCGTGAAAATAGGGGCCATACCAAGAAGCCAAGCCATACATTTTTTTCTTGGAAGGCTTTAAACCGTACATTTCCAGCTGTCCTTTCACGAGTGATAGTGCAGGTGCTTTTAAAGCGGCGCGAAGATTATTAGTCCATTCAATTGCTAACAATTCACCGCTACGGTTGGCTTTTTGCGTAACTTCTTTGTTAATCCCAAATAAATAGCGATTTCCTGCCATTAACGCTGGTACACCATCAACTAATGCTGGTTGTAATTTCGAGGCATTTAAGTTGGGTGACTTCAACAATCGCGTCAAGCGTTGTTGCATCAAGGTTGCTTGCAGCTTGTTGGGTAAGTTAGCAATCAAACGGTTATTTACCCAGACTTCGTAGTTATTGATATTGCGGTGGACAACAACCACTGGTAGGGTAGCGGAAGAATTAAAGCCTGGCTCGAAAGGATTGGGAAAGCGAAAGAAATTTTGCAGCGATTGCGGGAGGCGCAAAACCCTAAAGGGCGATCGCAAGATTTTATTCGGCAGAAAATCTGCATGAGCAGAAGTGGCTTCTATCAAAGTGGCAACTGACAAACTGCTTGCTGTTTTGACAGGAATTTGTCTAGGTTTCATCTGCTCAAGGGAGGGGCAAAATTGATTTTTACTGTTTCTAATCCTTCCTGCAAAAAGATTCGGTGAATGATTTAGGGTTTTTCGTTGTTCCTTATCTCCCCAATCTATCTTTAAAAAACGTGTCGGTAATAGCGTTGTACTCCAAAAATTTACTGGTTGCTTTGGCTGTACAAAAAATGAACGAGGCTGATTAACCAGTTTACCTAAATGGGATGAAAATTTTGTCTGCTCAACTTGTGATGTCATGCTTGATGGCAAGCTTTGATTTAGCGACAAAAATGAACCAATCCAGGATGTAACCCAAAGTAGTCCAAACAAGATCATGGTAATTGTCAATGTTCAGATCAATGCATCTCATTGAAGATGCAAATTTATTCACGGCCTCAAATATTTCTCGAAACTATGTGTGAATACATTCTTTCCTTCTGAAAAGAATATATCCTTAGCTAGATGCACAGCAATGAGCGATCCCCAGCAGCGTTTATCTTATCCTGTAGATGCTAAATAAGCAAATAATACTTACATAAAACTTTCAGATGTTGTAGGCAATTGCTACTGGATTTTCAATTTAAATTTTTTATAAGAGACGCAAATCAAGCATAATAAATATGCAAAAATCTGCTAGCAAACAAAAATTTTCATACGTAATAAATTAAAATGCCTGGTCTAGCCTTTTACATCGTCGATGTATTTGCGGTAGCTAAATATACTGGCAATCAGCTAGCCGTATTTACCAATGCCGCCAACCTATCGCCAGAGCAAATGCAACAAATTGCTAAGGAGGTCAACTATTCTGAGACAACGTTTGTAACTTCAACCCAGATGGTGTCCGATGGATACAATGTTAGAATATTTACACCAGAGCAAGAACTACCG
The DNA here is from genome assembly GCF_013388695.1 of Fischerella sp. Lineage (NCBI taxonomy): Bacteria > Bacillati > Cyanobacteriota > Cyanophyceae > Nostocales > Hapalosiphonaceae > Fischerella > Fischerella sp. Next base: position 31,271 of record NZ_JACAEU010000013.1, on the reverse strand, counting down.
TTTGCCGGACACCCTACTTTAGGCACAGCCTACATACTCCAAAAGGAGATTATTAAAACTACAGTTCAAAAAATTTTATTAAATCTAAAAGTCGGGCAAATACCCGTGACAGTTGATGATGCCAATAGTTCTGAAGAGTGCCTGTGGATGCAGCAAAAAGCGCCAACATTTCATCAGATATTGGATGCAGATAAAATTGCTGAAGTCCTGAGAATTCAGTCTACAGAGATAGATTCTCGCTTTCCAATTCAAGAAGTTTCTACCGGAGTACCCTTTATTATCGTTCCTCTCAAAACTCTGGAATCGGTCAAACGAATTAAAGTCAATAAAGACAAATATTTTGAACTGATTAACACCACAGATGCTAAATCTATCCTTGTCTTTTGCCCAGAAACTTACAAACAAGAAAATCATCTAAACGTGCGAGTTTTTTGCGATTATTTAGGCATCCCAGAAGATCCTGCAACTGGTAGTGCTAATGGTTGTTTGGCTGGTTATTTAGTTGAATATTCCTATTTCGGCAAACAAGAAATTAATGTACGAGTCGAACAGGGATATGAAATCAACAGACCCTCTTTACTTTTGCTACAAGCAGAAAAAAAAGATGTAGCCATAGAGGTGAACGTAGGAGGAAAAGTGATTATGGTTGCTAAGGGGGAGTTCGTATGAGGAGGGGGAGAGAGGAGGAGTGGGCATTGGGCATTGGGCATTGGGCATTGGAAATAACCAACAAACAACAACCAACCACTAACCACTAACCACTAACTACTATCGTCTGCAAATGTAACGGTTTGCAAAGTATAATGAGTACGGCAAAACCATTAAGAAATATTGAAGAAAAGTAAGGTTAAATGCGAGTAGCGATCGCCGGAGCAGGACTAGCAGGACTTTCCTGTGCAAAATATCTCACAGATTTAGGTTATACACCCATCGTCTTGGAAAGCCGAGATGTATTGGGAGGATTAGTAGCAGCTTGGCAAGATACTGACGGCGACTGGTACGAAACTGGTTTGCATGTCTTTTTTGGGGCTTACCCCAATATGTTGCAGCTACTGAAAGAATTGGGGATTGAAGATCGTTTGCAGTGGAAAAAACACACTATGATCTTCAACCAGCCCGAAAAACCAGGAACTTACAGCAGGTTTGATTTTCCCAATTTGCCAGCACCATTAAATGGCATCGTGGCAATTTTGCGGAATAACGATATGCTCAGTTGGGGTGAAAAAATTGAGTTAGCGAAGGGACTAGTTCCTGCCATGCTCCGGGGACAAAAGTATGTGGATTCAACCGACCAATATACTTTTTCCCAATGGTTGAAGCAGCAAGGGGTAAGCGAAGATGTCCAACAGGATATCTTTATTGCTGCCTCGAAATCGCTAAACTTTATCAATCCCGATGAAATTTCAGCCGTAGTATTGCTGACTGCTCTCAGTCACTTTCTCCAGCAAAAAGATGGCTCAAAAATGGCTTTTCTGGATGGTTCTCCAACAGAGCGATTGTGTCAGCCTTTGGTAGATTACATTACAGCACGCGGTGGAGAAGTACGGTTAAATGCCCCTTTAAAAGAAATTTTGCTCAATGAAGATGGTACGGTGAAGGGGTTCTTGATGCGGGGATTAAATGGGACAGCAGATTACGTAGAAACTGCTGACGTTTACGTCTCAGCAATGCCAGTAGATGTGATGAAGGTAATGCTACCAGTTGCCTGGCAGGAAAATGACTTCTTCCAAAAGCTAGAAGGGTTGGAGGGCGTGCCTGTGATAAACTTGCAGTTGTGGTTTGACCGCAAGCTTACAGATATAGACCAGTTGCTATTTTCGCGCTCGCCTCTACTCAGCGTTTATGCTGATATGAGCAATACCTGCCGTGGGTACGCCAATACTGAGCGCTCAATGCTGGAATTGGTTTTAGCTCCGGCAAAAGATTGGATTGCCAAATCCGATCAGGAGATTTTGCAGGCAACCCTTGCCGAGTTGCAAAAACTCTTTCCCGCGCACTTTGGCACAGATAATCCAGCAAAATTGCTGAAATATCACGTAGTCAAGACGCCGCGTTCAGTTTACAAAGCAACGCCTGGTCGCCAACAGTACCGTCCCTCTCAGCAAACACCGATTAGCAACTTCTATCTAAGTGGGAGCTATACTATGCAACCCTATCTCGGTAGTATGGAAGGTGCTGTGCTTTCTGGTAAGCTGACAGCGCAGGCGATTGCTGAAGGACACTCGGTGGCAAATTCATCAAACCTGCAAATGCAAACCCCCCAGCCTGCAACGAATGCTGCAATTGTCTGATTCCCCCCCGCGCATGAAACCGCCGGTCTCTGTGGATGAGTCCTATCAACTTTGCCGTCAAATCACAGCAAAGTATGCCAAAACTTTTTACCTTGGCACTTTGCTGATGAGTAAGGCAAAACGCCCAGCTATTTGGGCAATTTATGCTTGGTGTCGCCGTACCGATGAATTGGTGGATGGACCGGCGGCTGCTATTACCACGCCAGAAACTCTAGACAAATGGGAGCAGCAGCTGGAATCCATTTTTGCGGGACACCCAGTGGATAACTATGATGTGGCTTTAGTGGATACTCTCCAGCGCTTTCCTATAGACATTCAGCCCTTTCGGGATATGATTGCCGGACAGCGTATGGATTTACACCGCAGCCGCTACAAAAACTTTGAGGAGTTATACCTTTATTGTTATCGCGTCGCTGGTACGGTAGGGTTAATGTCAACGTCGGTGATGGGAATAGATACTGAGCAAAACACCGCTCCTTGGAGCCGCAATCAACTACCCTATATTCCTACCGAAGAAGCGATCGCCCTAGGAATTGCCAGTCAACTCACCAATATCCTCCGAGATGTTGGTGAGGATGCACGGAGGGGACGAATTTATATACCTCAAGAAGACTTGGCGCGATTCAATTACACTGAGCAAGATTTATTCAAAGGTGTTGTGGATGATCGCTGGCGCTCCCTCATGCGCTTCCAAATTGCCCGCACCCGCCAATTTTATAGCCAGGCAGAAAAAGGAATTAGTTACCTATCTCCTGATGCTCGGTTGCCCGTGTGGGCAGCTCTAATGCACTACAGTAGAATTTTGGAAAAAATTGAACGCAACAATTACGACGTTTTTAATCAGCGTGCTTACGTACCTCAGTGGCAAAAGTTAGGCAGCTTGCCATTAGCCTGGTTGCGATCGCAAGTACTTTAAGAAATTAGTCCAGAGTCAAAAGTCCAGAGTCAAAAGTCCAATTTTTTAACCTTGACTCTTGACCCTTGACTCTTGACTCTACCAAAAGAATCTGCTATTATTTATATTCGTGGCACCTTGGAGAGGTGGCTGAGTGGTCGAAAGCGGCAGATTGCTAATCTGTTGTACGGTTCGTAAGGCCGTACCGAGGGTTCGAATCCCTCCCTCTCCGTTTTATGTAGAGACGCGATATATCGCGTCTCTAAAGTAAGAAAAAATCTAACTCTAGATATAAGCAGGAAATCGACTTTTACACCTTTTGGGTGATGCTATTATTTATGCTTTGGAGCCATTAAAGATTAAACTTATCTTCAATTAAGTTTGATTTGACTGTTAGGCTCCTGAGCAAAATAGGAGTAAAAGCGATATATGAAAAAGATTATTGGTGCCTTTGCCCTAGCTTTAACAACTTTAACAACTGGCTTGTTAGTCGCGGCTTGTGATGGGAATAATACCACTACCTCCAACACAAGCGATAACGGAGCTACCAGTACCCCGGCAGGTTCTACCACCACATCTCCTGCTACCAGTAGTGGTCAAGGACTGAAAATTGGCTCTTTGCTACCAACAACAGGTGACTTAGCTGCGATCGGACAGCAGATGGTAGAATCTGTTCCCTTACTTGTCAATACCGTCAACGCTTGCGACGGTGTGAATGGGAAACCCGTCACCTTAGTACAAGTAGACGACCAAACCGACCCCAAAGCTGGTGCTTCCGGTATGCAAAAACTAGCAACCTTAGATAAAGTAGCAGGTGTAGTTGGTTCCTTTGCCAGCAGCGTTTCCAGTGCTGCCGTCTCGATTGCCGTGCCGAATAAAGTCATGCTTATCTCTCCTGGCAGCACCAGCCCCGTATTTACCGAAAAGGCAACAAAAGGCGATTATAAAGGCTATTGGGCGCGTACTGCACCTCCAGATACTTACCAGGCACAAGCTTTAGCTCAACTAGCCAATAAAAGAGGTTTCAAGCGCGTTTCCACCGTAGTCATTAACAATGACTACGGTGTGGGATTTGAAAAAGCATTTGTGCAAGCATTTGAAAAATTAGGGGGAACCGTAGTTAATAAAAATAACCCTGTTCGCTACGACCCTAAAGCTACTACATTTGATACTGAAGCCCAAGCAGCTTTTGCAGGTAAACCGGATGCTGTGCTGGGTGTGTTTTATGAAGAAACTGGCGGTCTGTTTCTCAAATCCGCATACCAGCAAGGTGTAACTCAAGGAGTACAAATGATGCTGACCGACGGTGTGAAGTCAGATACATTCCCTGATAGAGTTGGTAAAGCTGCTGATGGTAAATATATCGTCGCTGGAGCCATAGGCACAGTACCAGGTTCCAACGGTAGAGGATTAGAAGCTTTCACCAAGCTTTGGCAGTCTAAAAGAGGAGTTGCACCCGCACCATACACTCCCCACGGTTGGGACGCCGCCGCTTTGTTAGTCTTGGCTGCCCAAGCTGCTAAAGAAAATACAGGCGTTGGCATCGCTAGCAAAATTCGTGAAGTTGCCAATGCTCCTGGTGTAGAAGTTAGCGATGTTTGTGAGGGTCTGAAATTACTGAGAGAAGGTAAAGATATTAACTATCAAGGAGCCAGTGGCAATGTAGATATTGACCAAAACGGTGATGTGGTTGGTGTCTACGACGTTTGGACAGTTAGCGATGATGGTAAAATCAAGACTGTTGAACAAGTTAGCCCCAAATAGGGACTAGTGGTTTAGGAAAGTGCGATCGCGCTATTAATACTCAAACCAACCCGTTTTTTGTGAGAAAACGGGTTGTTACTAAGGGAATTTCAAATAAAAAAGTATCCAAAAATCTCTTGTGGAGGCAGGCGTCTCGCCTGCCGCTTGATAAGGGCGGGCGAGGATGCTCCGAAGTTTGCCGGAAAGAACATCTCCCCGGCAACTTCTCTCCACCCCACAATCCGGGATAATTTATTTCTTGGAAATCCCTAAAGTTAAACAAATTAAGCAACTATAATATATGGCGAATCTATTGCTGCTACCCGTTCAGCATCAACTAAAGCTTGATACACCATTGCTACCACCTCTGCGCGTGTAGCATCGCGGGTAGGATTGAGTTGCTTGAGTTGTGGGTAATTGACAATAATCTGTTTTTCACCAGCAACAGCTACCTCGTCTTTGGCATAGTCAGGAATTTTTGCTTGATCGTCGTAGGGTTTTAGGGTTTTGTTACCACTAGCGGTTAACCCCAAGCCATTCACCAGAGAGACGATAACTTGTACGCGCTGAATATTATCGTTGGGACGAAAGGTGTTATCGGGATAACCAGAGAGAAATTGCCCTTGATATGCTTGTTGAATGACTTTATTCGCCCAAAAATCCTGTGGTACATCTTTGAATTTAATTGCTTGGCGTTTGGCGGATGGGTTGAAGGCTTTTACTAATAATGCGGCGTATTGCGCCCTTGTCATTGTTGCGTCGGGTTTAAATGTGCGATCTGGAAAACCTTTGATGATATCCAGTTTGATTAATTCCCGAATAAACGCAGCTGCCCAATGATTGCCAATATCTGTTAAGTCACTAGGACTGGGTGTAGGTGTAGGTATAGGTGTGGGTGTAGGAATAGGTGATGGCGTCGGAGTTGGTGTTGGTGTCGGTGCTGGGGTAGGTGATGGTGTAGGAGTTGGTGTTGGTGTCGGTGTGGGTGTTGGGGTAGGAACAGTAGTATCAACAAATTCGATACTACCCTGGACTTTTGCCGGATCTATTTGATTTCCTACAGAAACTAACTTATTGGAACTAGCATTTTGAATATCAAATTGACCGTTACTGCGGAAGATATTGCTTCCTGGGTTATTGATACTGCCAATATCCGGAAAGGCATTCACAATTACCGTCAAACCGTCTTGGGTATTTCTTTCACATAAATTATTACGTAGTACCGGACGGGCTTCACCAGAAATAACAATTCCAGAACGGTTTTCGTAGATTTTGTTATCTATCAGCTTGGGAGAAGCAGTATCACTAATGGCAATGCCAAAACCTGTGTTAAAGCAGCTGTTACCTCGGATTTCACCTTGGGCATTCTTGGCGATCGCGATTCCGTTAGCAGCGTTTTCTGTAAATTGATTATCACGAATGATTGGCTTGCCATCGCCAGTAACAAAAACTCCCTCTCGCTTGCATTTTGTGAAGGTGCAATTGGCAACCGTGGGACTAGTTGATTCTATCCAGACACCACTACCACGGGTAGCCGAATTTGTCACGGTTACACCCTTCAGTTCTGCGCCATTAGCCAGCACAAACGTAACATTTTGACGGGCAAAAGTCCGACTGAGGTATTCGCCACTGCCTTCAATTAATATACCGCTACCAATACTCGCTTCATTACCTATTACCGAGACTTCACTGGGAATTGACAAGGGAAATACTTCACCACTAGCAGCATTGTAACTACCATCTGCCAGTTTAATCTGCGTACCGGATGTCGCTTTCTTAAGTGCTTGTGTAATAGTTTTCAGAGGGGCTTGTTGATTACCACTGGCACTATCATTACCAACTACAGGATTTACGTAAAGAAATTGGGTCATATTTCTAGTGACAAAAAACACATTGACATCCTACCGTCTACACTTCAACTTTGTAGCGGTGAAATCCTTAAATAAGCTTAAGTATTTTCTGCTACTTGCTCTTTTGCCTACTTTTGGCAGTAATGAGTCAATCTTTATACAACTTCGTCCCGCACTTTTTGCAAAACATAGCATCAGCATCGTGGAAGGCTAAGCCGCATCCCGTGCAAACAGTTTCTACCTGATTAGCGGTTTTGACTAATCGCTTAATCAAATCACCTACTTGCCAAGGAATTAGGGCAATACCTGTTAAAATCATCAAAACTGTCAGCAGGCGACCTAATTCTGAAATTGGTGTAACATCGCCAAAACCTACAGTTGTCATTGTCACAATTGAAAAATAAAAGGCATCCAAAAAAGTAGCAAATACTTTCTGATTAACAGGATGCTCGACTTGATAAATTAAACCAGAGTATATAAATATAATTGCGAATAAAGTAAATAATATCCTGGCAAAAATTACACCATCTTCACTGCTGATACCAAATAAAAATTTTCTGTTGATGAATCTAATTAATCTTAAAATTCTAAACCATCGTAATAGACGAATAAAACTAATATTAACTGGACTGAGAAAATATGGTAAAATTGCTATCAAGTCAATTAGAGAATAAAAGCTAAATATATATTGAATTTTATTTTTTGCACTCCACAAACGCAGAGAGTATTCTAAAGCAAAAATAATCAAGATAATGTTGTCAGCAATATCTAAATTAAATCTAATATGTTCGGGAATATTATAAGTTTCTGCCACAAAAATTCCTGATGACAGCAAAACCAACCCAGCAATAGTTAAATTAATAACTTTACCTACTGGCGTTTCTAAGTCTCTTAAGTAGAATGCGGTTTTTTCTTTTGTCTCTTTTGTTAGCAACATAAATATCAATGGCATTTTTAATTATCTTGCAGAAATAACATTAAAATGCTATCTAATCATCCTCAATTATTCTAATTTATCTGTCGTGTTCACAACTCTAATAGGATTGCTATATACTTAACAAGTATCCTTTCTAATCACCAAATTCTATCTTGATTATATGACTCCAGAAGATTTTATGCGTTTAGCACTGGCAGAAGCAAAGAAAGGAGATGCTCCTTACGGTGCAGTAATTGTCAAAGATAGAGAAGTTGTTGCAGTTGCATATAATACTGTCAAGCGAGACAGCGATCCATCCGCTCATGCAGAAATTAATGCCATTCGCAGTTTAACGTCAAAACTTCAAAGTTCTTCTTTAGAAGGCTATAGCATATATACAACTGGTGAACCTTGCCCAATGTGTGCTACTGCTTGTGTTTGGACAGGTATATCAGAAATTGTCTATGGTGCTTCTATTGAAGATTTAATCTCAGTGAATCAATCGCAAATAACAATCACTTGCGAAGAGATTATTGCTCAAAGTTTTAGAAAAATTCGGGTGAAAAAAGGGGTTTTAAGAGAAGAGTGTATAGAGTTATTTAAATAGTAATGCAAATATTAATTTATGATTTGCGTCTAATGTGAATTAAGGCTATGACCAAAATTGTGTTTGATTAATCAACCACCGATCCACGTCGATTTAGAAAACCTGATTTTTCTCATAGCCCTCATAGGATGTCTGAGAAGTTATTAATCAAACACAATTTCCTAGAGATCCCCCTAAATCCCCCTTAAAAAGGGGGACTTAGAGAAGATTGTTCCCCCCTTTCTAAGGGGGGTTAGGGGGGATCTTATACTTTTAAGATATCCTCTCAGAAACTTATTTTTTAAGGGCTTTGTCATTTCTATTAATCAGTTTCAAGAATATAGCTATGATTAAAGATACCCGTATACCACGCTTAAATGTCATTGCGTCCCAAATAGCGATCGCCTTCGTCTGTTTTTCATCATCTTTGCTACTAATACACGCTACTTGGGCAAAGCCGCTGACTGAGACACAAATTAATTCTCATATTCAACGGTTAAAGAACCCTCAACAGCGTGCTGCTGCGATAGATTATCTCACAACTGTGGGTAAACCTGCCGTCCCCGCCTTAATTACAGCTTTGCAGGATAGCGATGCCCAAGTGCGTGCTAGTGCAGCAATCATTATCGGTAAAATAGGGCCAGCAGCAGCCCAATCTGCACCCGTTTTGTTACGGGCAATAGGTGACAAAGATGCTACCGTTCGTTCTCATGCAGTTCAAGCTATCAAAAAAATTGGCAGGCAAGCGTATGTTCCTTACTTAATAGCTGGTTTAGACAGCAAAAATGCATGGGAACGCTACAGCACAGCCCATGCTTTACGGGGTATGGGAAAAGACGCAGGCTATGCCGTACCTGCATTAATGAAAAAGTTAGACGATGAAGATGCTTGGATGCGCGTAAATGTTGTTTCTGCTTTAGCTAATATCGGTAAGCCCTCAGCACCCGCCATACCTGCCTTAGTTGCCCGTTTGCAAGACACAGATGAAACAGTTCGCCACACTGCGGCTTATGCTTTGGGTAATATAGGTTTGAGTTTGCAAGAGAATCTCAATCAGGTATCTACAAAAGAATTAGATACGGCTGTCTCAGGCTTGGAAAAAGCCTTAAAAGTGCTGCAAAATCCTTCACTCAAATTCAACCAACAAGAAATTACTTTTGTGAGTAACCCCTTTAACGTCCTGAAAAAAGAGATGCTGAGGCGGGCAAAGTAAGCTATTGTGCATTCTTAATGCACAATAGCTTGGGATGGTGAGAGATTTCTCTAATTCAGATAAGACAAAAATGAATTTGCAAAAATTGCTGCTTGTGTGCGATCGCGCAAATTTAAGCGATTTAAAATATTAGTCACATGATTCTTGACTGTTCCCTCAGAAATATAAAGTTGCTGAGCAATTTCTTTGTTAGTAGCACCAATAGCGATTAGCCGCAAAACATCTTTTTCTCTAGGAGTAAGTTCAGCCAAGCTAGGAGGTAGAGGTGGTGAATTATTTACTGCAAATGGGGGAAATTGAGTCAAAAGCTTTTTAACTATTCCCGGGCCTAATTGAGTATATCCTTTGTGAACAGCGCGGATAGCAACAGCTAATTCTTCTGAAGGAGTATCTTTGAGTAAATAGCCCATTGCTCCATTCTGCAATGCGGCTTTTACATATTCATCATCATCAAAAGTTGTTAGCACTAAAACTTTGATTCCGGGGAAACGCTTTTGAATTTCTCGTGTAGCTGCAACTCCATCCATGACTGGCATTCTAATATCCATCAATACCACATCTGGATATAATTGTTCAATCAAACTAATTGCGATTTCACCATTTTCTGCTTCTCCGACTACTTCTAAATCCTGTTCTAGTTCTAATAAAGCTTTTAACCCTTGACGAATTAAATTTTGATCGTCTACAAGCAAGATTTTTATCATTGCCTTCACCTCGGTAAAGGGATATCAACTATAATTTTGCAACCAGAACCAGGAGTGCTATGAATTTGAAATTTTCCTCCTAATGCTAAAGTGCGATCGCGCATACTTTGCAGTCCAAACCCAGTGGTATTTTGTTCTAAATCAAAGCCTTTACCATTATCTTGAACTATCAATTTTAAATCTTTATTTGCAGCCAGTTCTAGTTTCACTTCTGTAGCTTGAGCGTGTTTATAAATGTTTGTAAATGATTCTTGAATAATTCGGTAGACAGGAGTAGTAATTTCAGGAGGAATGGGACGAGATAGGGTAATTTCACAAATTGGTAAAACTCCAGTTGCACGATGCATATTTTCTGCAAGTACTGCTATTGCCTGTTCTAAAGATTGTTCTTGCAAGGTATGAGAGCGCATGGCAGAAACAGATTGCCGTACATCTTGTAGAGACTTAGAACCCAGTTCTTTTGCTTTTGCTAGGAATGTTTGAGCTTTTTCTGGATTTGTTTGCCACAGCTTTAAAGCAGTCTCTAATTGTAGATTCAAAGCAGTGAGAGAATGTCCTAATGAATCATGAATTTCCCGAGCAATACGATTGCGTTCTTCTAAAGTAGCGTGATTCTCTATTCGTAATGCATATTGACTGAGTTTTTTATTGGCAATTGCTAATTCTTCTCGGCTCTGGCGTTCAGATAAAACTGTAGTCATCAATAGCAATACAAATAGTAAAGCTAATCCGAACATCACTCCAAAGCTAAAATTGATAAACAAAAAACGTTCTTGTGCAGCTGGAGTTAATGGTAAACGATCAAATCTTCGCTTCAATGTTAATAAAAACAAGACGAAGGATAAAAAGGTAATTATTACACGCCCTTGAATCTGAAAAATTAAGCAACTACGAGTTACTAAAATAACGTATAAAAATGGAAATAGTCTTGCAGCTCTACCTCCAAAAAATGTAGTGATAATTATCAAAAAAATTTCAAGTGCTGTGTAAATTACTTTAGTGAATTTATTACTTGTGGGCAATCTTAAGCCCATTAAACCAAAAACTGTGACACTACAAATTATTAATTCTGGAAATTTAGTAGGAAAACGCTGTAAAGGAGATGGTATGAAGGCAATCAAAGCTGCACACCCCATTAATATCCACTCTAAATAAAGCAGAAACCGAAAAGGATGATTTTGAATTGTAATTGGACGGCTCACAGAAATATACCTCCTATAAAAATAGGGGCTAGAAGGAACTAGAAACTAGAAAGCAGAGAATAACTCTTATTATCAGGTTCAACCTGGTAACTAGAAAATCAAAAGTATCTTCACACCCATGACTTTAAAGGTGAGAGTTTACTAACTGTTTTACTTTGCTTGGGAAGCTTTCCCATCAATAGTAAAGTAAACACAGGTTAATGACAGTCTATCAGTCAATTCAGAAAGCCAGTGAGAACTAGCGTCATAGAAAAAACATGACTTCAGTCATGGGTGCATACATGACTTTCTCCTCATGTGTCTCCTTTGCATCAGTCTCTAGGATGGAGAAAAAGAAACACAAAAGTGTGGAGATTATAAATGAAACTTTCTAAATTATTTCTTATTGCTGGTGCTGCTGCCGTTAGTTTAACTACTATACCTTTTGCAGTCAAAGCAGAAACAATCTCTTCTTCATCTCTAATACTGGTACAAGCCACAGAAACACCAGTCCGAGAAAAAGGCCCTTTCCAACGTTTGGGGTTAACAGATGCACAAAAAACCCAAATGGAAGAGATTCGCCGCAATACCCGCGCTGAAATTGATCGGATTCTCACCCCAGAACAGCGTCAACAGCTAGAAACTGCCAGGCAAAACCGTCAAGGAAAGCGTCAAGTATGGCGGAATTTAAATTTGACTGAAGAACAGAGAACCCAAATGCGGCAAATCATGCAGTCTAAGAGATCTCAAATGGAAGCAGTTCTGACTCCCGAACAAAAGCAGCAACTACAAGAGTTCCGGGATAATATGCGTTCGCGTCGTCAAAAATTTAATCGTTAATTTTTACGCGTGAAAACTCAATCCCCAATCCCCAATCCCTTTTACTTTTAGATGCGAGTCTTGAAATGATTAATTTGCCTTGGTGTCTTGGTGTCTTTGTGGTGAAAAAGATCATCTTTAAACCACTAAGACACTAAGACACAAAGAGTACTAACTGAACTGTATTGGGTTAGGGGGGATCAAAGCCTTAACTGAACCGTATTGCCCTTTAACCTTTAACCCTTTCCTACTTCACAGCAAAATAAACAGGATTGGAGAATCCAGTCAGGGTAAGATTTTTGACGATATCCCTCAGTAATCGAGGAGTATATTCATCACTTTTTCGGACGTGGTATGCGGCAATGAGTTTTTATAATAGTGGAACAAACGGGAGAAATCCGCGAGGCAATAAATGAAGCTCAGAAATTTATCACTAATAGCGGGAGCGATCGCTCTTAGTTTATCTGTAATCCCACAACGTTCTGTCCAAGCAGAAATTGCCCCTAAAGCAACACTGCAACTTGCACAAAACCAGCAGCAACCGCAACCTCAACCACCACGTATAGAATTAACGGATCAACAAAAAACCCAATTGCAACAAATTAATGCCAAAGTCCGCTCCCAAGTTGAGCAGGTTTTGACACCAAAGCAACGGGAGCAAATTAAGACTGCCATGCAAACAGGTCAGCCTCCTCAACAGGCTTTTGCTGCTTTAAATTTTACCCCACAACAAAAATCCCAATTGCAGCAAATTTTCGTGTCTATGCGACAGCAGCAGGAAGCAGTTTTGACTCCCCAACAAAAGCAACAACTAGACCAATACCGTCAGAATTTGCAGCGTCAGCAGCAACCGCAGCAGCAACCAAGATAGTAATACCCTAACTAAAAGTATGGTGGGCTCCTAGCCCACTTTATCCCAAAATCAACCTACAATGCAGGCATTCACCACTTCACCTCATCCTACTGTTCGTATTCAAAAGTTTTTAGATTTAGTCGATCGCATAACAGAAAAACAAGGTCTAAACGTCCCTCAAATTGTAGATATACAGAAATTACGTTCCCTTCCTATTGGTACTTTTGGCAGAACTTGGGCTGATTTCCTCGATGAAAATAATTTAACACCCTTCACTACGGGTTCCCGTCGCAAACAACTCCACGATGGCGTTCACGTCCTCACGGAGTACAGCACAGATTATTTGGGTGAAGCAGAAGTACAAGCATTTTTACTAGGAGCAAAATTTAGGTTAGTTAACCTGCTGCTGGGTTTAGGACTGTTGCGAATGATGAGCAGACAAATGCAGGATCGGCAACAGTTAGATTGGGAGAGGCTATGGCAAGCATACCAACGTGGATCTAACTCCCACTTTGATCCGGATACTTGGCAACCAGAGTTACTTTGGCACTTGCCTTTGAAAGATGTGCAATCAATTTTTGGCTACTGGTGAGTTGTGAACATGAGAATTTTGCTAGTGGAAGATGAACCTGATTTAGTCAAGCCCTTTGGAATGGCAGAGTTACTGGCACGGTTACGGGCTTTACAAAGGCGATCGCCCCAAATTCAACCGGAAAAGTTACAAATTGCGAACCTCTCTCTTGACTACGGTAGCCGCACTGTCTCGTATCAACAGCCAGAGGGCGACAAACAAGTAATTCCTTTGACTAACAAAGAGTTTCAGCTTCTAGAGTATTTCATGCGACATCCCAATCAAATTCTCACAAGTGAACAACTGCGTACAGCGCCAAACGCAACGACTGACACAATTGGTGGCTGATTTGCTGCTGCTATCTCGAATGGATAGAAAAACAGCACCATTACGACGCGTTCGCTGTAACCTCAATGACATTGTCAACGATCTAGTTGAAGAATTAGCACCACTGGCAGTAGCAGCCAAAGTCAAGCTCACATCTAAGATACGAGTACAACAGCCACTAACAGTTATCGTTGATGAAGACCAGATTTATCGGCTGATTTCTAACTTGATTATGAATGGTATTCAATATACACCAGCCAATGGGGAAGTGAGTGTTGCCTTAGAACGCAGTACTCATCAAGCTGCGATCGCAGTTAAAGATACAGGCATTGGCATTGCTGCAAACGAGCAAAAGCGAATCTTTGACCGATTTTATCGCGTGAATAGCGATCGCTCTCGTAGCGCTGGTGGAGCAGGTTTAGGATTAGCGATCGCTCAAGCTATTGTGCAGGCACACGGAGGTTATATCCAGGTACAAAGCGAACTGGGTAAAGGTAGCACCTTTATCGTGCGATTGCCTCTAGAAGCTTCGTAGTTAAGCGAACTAGTACCGCTACCTTGGAAGTCAAAAGTTCTTTTGTTCTAACCACTTGTGATAAATCTAACTTGTGGTAAATCTAATAGTAAAATGCTTTGACTTTGCGGTACATCTAAAATCATGTCAACAAAAAAATCGATCTCATTTTTTCTGGTCTTTCTGGGAGTATTGTCTATCTGTGCATCAGCAAAAGCTCAACTTGGCTCTAAGTCTACTAAGTTGCAAGAACAGGTGAAAAGAGACTTGAACACAGATATATTAGCACAAGCAAACCGAAGATCTACTTATTGCGATCGCCTAGATACTAGCGACACGACGCTCTATTTTAATACCAATAATCAGAAATCTGTGAGAGTTTTTCGCCCAAGAAATAATCCCACACAAATATTGATGAATATCTACGATAGCAGAAACCAGGGAGCAAGTGCCGAGATAGCATCATGTTCTCCTGCAACGCGAATATCTCAACCGTATCAGTTAATCTATAGTACAAATGTCAAAGGCAGTATATACTATGCCACAGTTTTGATTAATAACAAATCTAAGATCCAAGCGAATTTGAAAGCAGCAAGTCAGAATACAAAAAAATATTGTGGAATGAACCAGCTTCTGGTGAGGTGACACTAAAACTTAGTATTTCTGAGTAAATTTGAAACGCAGAGGCTCGCTGAGGTAAACGCAAAGGTTCGCAGAGCTTTGTTGCAAAAATTTCGCTATGAACTTATGCAAGTTTATACTGACTTGATTTGTATCAATTCATTCTTGCCCAACGAGTTCCCTGCCAAATACTTAGAAACAAAGCAGCAGAAACTAAAGCTCCTAAGTTCCACTTTATAGAATTCTTGAGCAGTTTTATTCTTTGAGAAGACTGAGTAGCTTTTGTTTGAGTTTGAATTTTTTCTTTAGCTTGAGATATTTGTGACAAAATTTGATTTTTGACTTCTTGAGGATTTTGACCATCTAATGAGCGACCTTGGCTTTTCAAAAAATTATTAATCTGTTCAGGTGTAGCTTGGTTCAGTTGCTTTTCCAATTGTTCAGCTTGAGTGAGTTTTTGTTGGGATAATATATTGATTTGACTAACAGTTGTATTAGTGAGTCTAACAGTGTTAGCAATTCCCAAAGGAATGAGTAATAAGAACAATAATGCTAACAATAAAGTTAACCAAGACAGGAATTTCAAAATCCGGAATTCCCATTCTTTTCTCGAATACTTTTCTCCATAAAATACCAATACAAATCCGATTAAAGGTACAGGTACTCTTTCAACCAGTGCTCCAAAGGTTTGAAATTCCCAAGCAGGGTTCATAAAGCCTGGCGGTATAAACATCTCAAGAATATCAAACAAGGCTAAGAGTAATAGACCATAGCCAAGCACTCGAAATATATTCATAGAATCTGCCATTTTATAGGCAAATTCCTGTAGCTCGTTTAACAAGGGAATTAATTTATCAGTCGTGGGTTTAGTCATGTTCCTCACACAATTTTCTTAACACAAATTTTTGATACTTATCACTATCCTAAATCTCCCGGCTTAGGAAGTTTTTAAAGTCTTGTAAATTTATAGGACGAAAAACATATTGATGTTGATATTCATAATCAGATTGATCTGGTTTTGGCTTATTTATATTCGTTGTTAAAAAGACTTTCATTAAAATGAGAATAATGCTACCCAAGATTACAGCCAAAAACGGAATTCGCAATTTTTTCCACAGAGTCATTAATCTTGATTTTTTTATTCCTGTTGTTGGTGCAGTAAAAAGTAAAACAAAACAAATGCCAACACTTCAATCATTCCAAATATTAAGGAACCGTCGCCTTCATGCCAGTAAATAAATGCTGGGTAGTTAACTTTTAGTACCATAACAGCTAGCAGAGCAACGCGTATCCCATTGATAATGAATCCCAATGCCACAGCCACGAATATTACTAAAACTCTCTGTTTTCGTTTAGTTGGAAACATCAGCAAACAAATTACAGCGATGCCTAAAAGATAGCAGACAGATTCAATGCCTGAACAGCCCTCATAAACCTTGACACTTCCTGTTGGCAAATTTAAGAAAACTCCTTGTAGGGACACATCAACACCGCAGTACCAAAGCAGGAAAGCCGAAAATGTAGCCGTCAAGGAAGAAATATCAAACAGAGATGATAGCACTAACTTCGGAATACCTAAAAAAAACAATATAGTGAGTTCTTGTGAATATTGTTTTAATCCTTTGAACCCAGAAGCCAGCAAACCAATGCCTAAAGCAGAAATCAATGGTGAGACGCGAAGAAAAATTTCCGGTGAATTAATATGATGAAAATTAGCACTTTGCCAAAGTACGCCACCAATCAATAATCCACCTATAGCGCTGGGAAAAATTCCACTTTCTAAAGATAGGTAGTGGTGTTTGTCTTCAAGTAAAGAAACGACGGCTAACAAAAATACTACACTCATTCCTACATGGGCAATATCTCCAGATTTCCAAGAAAGAGTTAAGATAATCGCAGTTAAGCCGGCTCCTATTCCTAATAGCCAGAACTGGATATTTTTTAGTGGTTTAATTTCAATCAAGCGCGTAGCTTTCATAGGGAAGACGGAATGAGCAGGATTAGCTTGCTAACTTAGAACTGGAATGATTTAGCAATCATTTTGCTAGCTGCTTTTTGCGCTTCCTTCCAATCAAGCCGGCAACTAACAGCAAAGTTCCTCCAATAGTTGTGGGTTCAGGAACTGCTGTTGCTTTCCATCTGCCGCTGCCACTGACAGGGCCTTGTCCACTTACAGGAAAACCCAAGAAACCCCAAGTTCCATCTGAATCGATACTGAAAATATCTCTCTGACTAACTCCACATCTGGGTAAGCATCCGTCCCAATTGTTTCGAGTCCCCAATAAGGGAGACCGAGGATCTCCTCCCAACACACTCAAAAGCACATCCGTTGGGCCTGGCGGAGACATTGCAAAATTTGTGGGTTTCCAAAAATAGACGAATGCTCCTACAATGCTCTGACCAGTTTCATTCAGTTCAAAAACTGTAGATGTGGGACTAGGGATTTGAAATTCAAAACCATCCAACAGCAAATCTACTGAGAAGCTGTTAACAAGAGAATATTCCTCGGGTGGTGTAAAGCGACGTGCCACATTCAATGGCGGGATAGGGTCTTGAGGATTTTCGTAAACAACACCGGGTCTCAACTGTACAAAACTTCCTGAAAAGGGTTTGTATGTAAATCCTCCACTGCCGACTAACTTTCCTGATTCATCGAATAACTCTAGCGTTGCCGCATTGACATCTTTAAAGGTGGCAGAAGCAGCTAGAGTTTGGTCTGTGGCGACAAAACCCGCTGTGAAAACAGTTGCAGCTACAGTTGTGTGTGTTAGTAGCTTCATTGTGAATTTCATAAATTTTATACCTTTGATGGGCGTGATTGCAGGAATAACTGCAAGGCAAGCATCGTAGGTTGTCAGTGCGATAAAAAAATAGGTGGTGTTAATTTAAATATGAACTGTGCGGCTCTAAGGTCATCTTGCAACTTGCTCGCACTGGAACTTTCCTTACTTTGGATGCAAGGAATTCTAAGTCTGAGATAGTCTATTTCTTATCCTTACAGATACCTGCCCAAGGGTAACTGCAAACTCTATAGTTCGTAGATGATATTGTTACACTGCTATTGTTGAGTTTTTCATCTTTCAGTAACTAGTTGCAACGTCAGATAAGCTAGTTAAGCCAGCCAGTTAAGACAGTTAATACAACAACAATCTGTCCGTGATGACAAATAACTAAGTCACTGTATACCTTCACCCCCTCCCCCCGCATTTTGGAACTGGGCAAGATTCAGTTAAGATAACAAGGCAACTGTGAACCGTAACAAAATAGGGAAATACCGGTGTAAGTCCGGGGCTGTGCCGCAGCTGTAAAGGGATTTTAGATTTTAGATTCTAGATTTTAGATTGGCATTAATCCAAAATCCAAAATCCAAAATCTAAAATTGCCTAAGCCAGAACGCCTATGTGTTACTAACTCACTCTATTTCCTGCGTTGCACGGGAAAGGAGCTTTAACTGAGAATGCTTATTTTTGATACAACAAATCTGAACCAACCAGAATACCCAAGCGTCGAAACTCTAGAATTGCCACCATTGCCAATTAAGCGTCCTGTATTGATGATTGGTCATGGCACTAGGGATGCAGATGGAAGGCTGGCTTTATTAGATTTTGCTGCGATTTATCAAACTTTAGATCGATCGCGTCCAGTCGTACCTTGTTTTCTGGAATTGACTGGCCCGACAATTCAAGAAGGTATCGACCAGTGTGTAGAACAAGGCTACACAGAATTCTCTGTCTTACCAGTGCTGCTATTTGCCGCACGGCATAATAAGTTTGATGTTACGAATGAGCTTGACCGCGCTAGGGCTAAGTATCCGCAGTTGAAGTTTCATTACGGGCGGCATTTTGGAATTGCCCCCGGTATTATCGAATTGTGGCGATCGCGTTTAGCAGAACTCGACAAACCAGAAAATAACCCCCTGCAAATCTCTCGTGCTGATACAGTTCTGTTGTTTGTCGGTCGTGGTTCCAGCGATCCTGATGCGAATGGTGATGTTTACAAACTCGCTCGTATTCTTTGGGAAGGTAGCGGCTACTCAACTGTCGAAACCTGCTTTATTGGCATTACTCACCCCAGACTAGAAGAAGGTTTCCGTCGCGCCCGTTTATACCAACCAAAACGCATTATTGTTTTACCATACTTCCTGTTTACTGGCGCTTTAGTGAAAAAAATCTTTAACATCACTGCCCAGCAGCAGGAACAATATCCAGAAATTTCCATGACCTGTTTGCCAGAAATGGGCCTGCATCCCCAGCTATTTTCTGTACTTAGGGAGCGAGAAATCGAAACTCAACTAGGACAAGTGCAGATGAATTGTGAAATGTGTAAATTCCGCCTCGCAGCTGGAGCAAATCACCACGGACACAGTCATTCTCATGACCATCACAATCACGACCACTCCCACCTGCCTGTAGATCCATATGCAGATATAGAGCAGTACCATCAAAAAATTTGGCAAGCACCCTAAGAAATGATGAATTATGAATGATAAAAGAGTTTCATAATTCATCATTCACCATTCATAATTTTGTTTTTATGTCCAAAGAATTCGCCATCGGTAGCAAAGTCCGCGTTGTCGCACTACCACCCTACGTTAAAACCGCCGATCCTATGCCTATGTTGCGTCCTCCCGATGTGATTCGCATTGGTGAAGAGGGTGTGGTATTTGATCGCCGTCCCGGAGGATACTGGGGTGTCCGCTTTGCTAGGGGAGCCTTTCTCATGGAAAGCCAATACATCGACAGTGTAGAATCTCCCCAAGCTGAGAATAGCAGCCAGTAATTGTTAACTTATGTTAAACCGCACTAGCTCCCCTACTTAAGATTTACTTTAAGCTAAAAGGCATTTAATTTGCATTCTCAAAAAAATCAAACTCTTGTGGGGTGGGCGTCTCGCCCGCCCTGATTATACAACTTAAATGCACATCAGCTTATAAATCAACTCTGACTGACAAAACTTTAACAAAAAATTAGGAATAAAGAGGCAGGGACAAAGGAATTGGGAAACCTTGCTCCTTTAACCTTTAATTTCCCTGCCTGATTCGGTCAATTCAGCCTGACTAACTATAGTCTAGACAGCAGCGAAATAAACTTTGGACTTGACAGGATCGGGAACCATTGTCTTGTCACCAGGTTGCCAACCAGCTGGGCAAACTTCATCGGGGTGAGACTGCACGTACTGAATAGCTTGCAGTGTCCGCAGAGTCTCATCAACGTTGCGACCAAACGCTAGGTTGTTGATTGTCGCGTGTTGGATAATACCATCTTTGTCGATGATAAACAGACCACGCAAGGCAATACCAGCTGCTGGATCGAGAACGTTGTAAGCGGTGCTAATTTCTTTCTTAATGTCGGAAACCAGAGGATAGTTAAGATCGCCGACACCCCCAGACTTGCGATCGGTCTGAATCCATGCTAAGTGTGAAAACTCGCTATCAACGGATACACCCAGGATTTCTGTGTTAACTTTTTTAAATTCTTCGTAGCGATCGCTAAAGGCTGTGATTTCAGTTGGGCAAACAAAGGTAAAGTCTAGGGGATAGAAAAACAAAACAACATACTTACCGCGATAGTCGGAAAGTTTGATAGTTTTGAATTCCTGATCTACCACAGCCGTTGCTGTAAAGTCGGGGGCGCTTTGACCAACACGGAGGCATCCTTCTGTAGACATAACTAATTCTCCTTGAAATTACTTGCGTCTAGCTGCCCGCTTTCTACAGGTGTACAGGTGACACTCACCCGTCCACGTCCTGACAGCTTAATTAATTACGAACTGTTACGACTATATCATACTCATAACGATTTTGAGTAGCAAATGCTGGATTTAGATACAAGAGAATGGTTGCTCACAAATGGTTTGGGAAGTTTTGCCAGCGGTACGCTTTCAGATGTTCGCACTCGTATGTATCATGGTTGGTTGTTTGCTGCAACCAATCCACCTTCTGGGCGTACTCTGCTGCTTTCACATTTAGAAGCTAGCCTGGAACTACCAAAGCAAGTTATAGCATTAGGGACGAATTTCTGGGGCAGTGGTCAGATTGATCCGACGGGTTACGAACTACTGCGCTATTTCGATATTAACCCAGTTCCCAAATGGGTTTGGGGTGAAGACAACTGGCAAATAACCAGGCAATTGGTGATGCCCCACGGTTTAGGAGGGGGAGAGGGGGAGAGTGGGAGAGGGGGTGATGGGGTGAGGTTTTTTTCCCCACCTCCGGTTCTCCCCATCTCCCCATCTTTTTGCCATCGCCTATTAATTCAATACCGCTATGAAGGCAGTGATGTCGCGATTTTGAGGTTGCGACTGCTAATCGGCGATCGCGATTTTCACTCCCAACAAAAAGCAACTCTGGGATTGCAATTCTCGCAGTTGCTGGGGCAAGGGCAAGTTTGCCTGCAAGCGATAAATTCAGGACAGTTTGGCACACCTTGGCACTTGCGGTGGACACGAGGAAACTATCAACCAGATGCATTTTGGTATTGGAATTATCATTTACCAGAAGAAACGCGCCGAGGATTAAGCGATCGCGAAGACCTCTACAGTCCTGGTTACTTGACAGTGGCTTTGATGCCAGGAGATGCAGTGACTCTAGAAGCAAAAGTGGGTTTTCCCGACAAATTACAAACTGTTCTCACTGATGATATTTTTGCAGAAGCAATCGAGGCAGAGCAAGAGCGACTTTCTCACATTTTTGGATGGGGAGAAGGGGCAAGGGGCATGGGAAAAATCACTACTTCAATACCCAATACCCAATGCCCAATACCCAATGCCCAGTACCAAATTTGGCAGCAATTACTACGGGCAAGCGATCAGTTTATCGTTTACCGAACCTCTATAGCTGGTCCTAGTGTCATTGCTGGTTATCATTGGTTCAATGATTATGGACGCAATATCTTGATTGCTTTACCAGGGTTAACACTAGTTCCGCAACGCTTTGACCTGGCGAAAGGACTCCTAGAGACTCTTGGGTGTTACTGTCGCCACGGACTGATTCCCAATACATTACCGGATGGAGAAAGTGAACCTTTTTACAACAGTATTGATGCAGCACTGTGGTGGATAGAAACTTTAGGGCTTTACCTAGAAGCTACGCAAGACTGGCAGTTTTTAGCGCAGCAGTACCCAGTAGTACAGCAAATTTATAAAGCTTTTATTGGTGGTACGCGCTACAATATCCAGGTTGATTCTACTGATGGGCTGATTGGTTGGGATGCTCGTGGTGTAGCCTTGACTTGGATGGATGCTATAGTTGATGGGCAGCCTGTCACACCTCGTCGCGGTAAGCCAGTAGAAATCAATGCTCTGTGGTATTCAGCTTTATGTTGGGCTTCTCGATGGGCAGAAATATTAAGTGAGCAAGAAATCGTTACCGAACCGAGTCGTTTGGCTAAGCAAGCGCAGCGTTACAGCCAGCAAGCACAACAGGTAAAAGCCTCACTGCAACAGTTTTGGAATTCCCAGCTTGGCTACTTATATGACACTATTGAGCCGGACGATGGACGCAATTTTCAGGTTCGTCCAAATGCAGTCATAGCCCTTTCTCTCGCTCATTGTGCCTTTTCTGCCCAGCAAGGGCAGCAAATATTACAACGTGCTACCGATCGCTTACTTACACCTTATGGTCTTCGCACCCTCGATCCAAGCGATCGGTCGTATGTGGGTAAATACACAGGCAACTCTGAGCAACGCGATCGCTCTTACCATCAAGGAACTGTTTGGAGTTGGCTAATTGGGCCTTATATCCGTGCTTGGCAGCGTTTTCATCCAAATCAAGCCCTACCCTTTGATTGGCAACCCCTGCTAGAACACTTCCTTTCCGACGCCTGTCTAAACTCCATTTCTGAGATTTTTGATGGTGATGAACCACATACACCCAGAGGTGCGATCGCTCAAGCTTGGTCGGTTGCTGAGTTGATCCGCCATATTCGTAGTTAAAAATAATGGCTCAGGTGTGATTCGAACACACGACCTAAGGCTTATGAGTCCTCCGCTCTAACCTACTGAGCTACTGAGCCAAACTTTTCTCACCGATTTCTAAATATAGCATACAAGTTTCGTTATGACTAGTATCAGAATATTAATAAATTTACCCCTGATGTAAATTAAAGCCGTGACAAAATCATGTTTTAATCTGCATATTCTAAATTAGTGGGTCATGAACTTTTAGTACAGCACCACCGATGAAAATCTTTATTCCTTCTGCCGTCTGCCGTCTGCCTTCCGCCTTATTTTCAGAGTAGTCTAACTATTGTGGGGTAGGCGTCCCCGCCTGCCCTCAGAATGCAAATTAAATCTGGAACAGCTTAGTTGGTTGTTGCCAATGCCAAACAACTAGTTTCCCCACTTTTCGACAGCATGGCGCAGCGGCCCTGGTGGTAAGGCTTCCAGCGTTAAAGATTCGCCCTTGCTAACTCGTTGTAGGACATCGAAAAATGCCTGCACACCAGCAGCTGCACCATCGGGATGATCCATAATGCCAGTACCGGCGTTGAGAATTACATCCTGACCGTAATCAACCAAAGCTTTGGGAACGATGCCAGGATGAATACCAGCGGAAGGGACAGGAAAAACACCACGACTGTGCAAAATATCTCGGATCTTACCTTCTTCGACTGGGTCAAAGGGTAAACTACCGTAGTGTGCGGGATACAGCACGGCGTCCGCACCAGCATGAGCCATCAAGGTTCCCAATACCACAGAGTATGCCATACCATAATCGGGGGCAGCACACATTGCTCCAGCTAGTGCTGGATGGGCGAAGATGGGAACATTAATTTCTGGGTCGCTGGCTAAGGCTTGCAGTACCGAAAAGCCGTAGGTAAGAACATTCAACAAGAGTGCATTGGCGCCTTGCTGTACCAAAAGACGCGCTTTCTCTAATAATTTATCTGCCGTACCTGTAACATTGACAGCATACAATACTGTACGTCCGGTGGTTTGCTTGACTTCTTCAATTACCTGACGACAGGCTTTCAGGCGTTCTATGGTTGGGGCAATATCCAGATCGCCGAGAATTTCGTCATCTTTAATAATATCTAGTCCGGCGTGGGCTACTTCTGCCAAAATAGCGGCGTGATCGGTGGCTGAGAGTCCCAGTGCTGGTTTGAAAATAGCCATAATCAACGGGCGGTTAAATACCCCCAGTCGTTCTCGAATACCGCTAATGCCCAGTTTGGGATGTAGACCATAAGTTTTTGGTAAACGTACCGCCACGATTTTTGCCGCACCAGCCATAGAGTACTTGCCAAATATCATCGTCAACAGGCTGGAGATGTCGTTTTCTACATTTGCTTCAGGAAAGCGAATCGTGGCGATGCTGTAACTTGTTTGGGCTTCTGTTTCTACTGAGGCTACTTCTGCTAAATGCGATCGCAAAGCTGCTTCTCGGTAGGCAAAACGGGCATCCCAAGTTCCAACTGTTTGCCCAACCGCGATAATTTTGGCTTGCTTTTCTGGGTCAACACCCGCAGGAAAGCGGTAGTCTACTTCAATGGTCATTAGTCAATAGTCAATAGTTAGTAGTTAGTGGTTAGTAGTTAGTGGTTAGTAGTTAGTGGTTAGTAGTTAGTGGTTAGTAGTTAGTGGTTAGTAGTTAGTGGTTGTTAACTATGCCCAATGCCCGATGCCCAATTCCCACTCTCCCACTCTCCCCATCCCCCCATCCCCACTTAGAGTGTCTCCAAATAGCTAAGCAAGTCTGCCATTTCTTTGGCGCTAGGTTGAAATTTAGGCATGGGAGGCGTGTCACCACTAATAACTTGATGAATCAGACCATAGGGGGATTTGCGCTTAGAGACTCCTTGCAAGCTGGGACCGACACGCCCATCTGCTTCCCAGCCATGACAACCAGCGCAGTTGATTTGAAAGATAGCGTGTCCCTGAGTAGGGTTGCCTGTTAAGGATAGAACGGTCTTGACGTAGGGGTCAGAAGCCCTTACCATACGAACAGCAAAAATCCCCAAAACGACTGCTAGCAAAATCGCCAGAGCCATTAAAGCGATCCGCTGAATCAGAATTTTAGGTTGGGTAATCTGGTTATCCAAAATTTTTGCTGTCAAAGTCTAGGTGTACAAAAATTTTTCATTTCATACACATAGCTTAAAATTTCTTTGATGTGTCTGCAAGCACAAATTGTATATTTCTTTTGTACAGTTACTGCCCAAAACCATTTCCTGACGCGGGATTGATGCCAGATTTGGTAAGATGAGGAACAGGAAATAAATCTTTAATAATTGCAACAAGGAGATTTCAAGTGGTTGAACCCTTACTAGACGGCATGGTTCTGGGTCTCATTTCCGTAACTCTAGCTGGACTTTTCTACGCTGCCTACAAGCAGTATAAGCGTGGCAACCAGCTAGGTCTTTAAATTAAAGTATGGGCAGGCATAAGGTACTGCCCTAGACCTGTCAAGGTGTAAGTCTTAAAATGAGTTTTTCTTGGTGCCTTTGTGTCTTTGTGGTGAAAAAATCATTTTTGAAACACCAAGACACGTAGACGCGCCTTCTTCGGCTTCCCGCAGGGTAGACACAAAGAAGAAAATAGTCTTGTTTACTGAGATTTGGGTTGGTTTTTACCCACCTTGACAGGGCTAGGTACTGCCCCTACTTCCCCTAGTTCCTTCTGTTTATTCTCCAATCCTGTAGAAGGTAACAGCTGTATTGCCATAAACTTTCTGACGGCAGATTTCTAAGCTGGGAACCACTGGTGGATTCCAACCTTGGGGACTGTGTTCAACTGCAATTTCGCCAATAGGATCTAAAAGCTGGTGGTGGGCGATCGCTTCCAATGCTGGCTGATACACGCCACTAGCATAAGGCGGATCGAAGTAAATTCTATCAAATTGCTGTCCAGAAAGTTTGGGCAACCACTGCAATATGTCACCTCGCAGCACCTTCCATTCCTGTTCGGGACTCGCTACCCGTTGCCAATTTTGTTCGATAATTGCACAAGCACGGCTCGATTTTTCTATGGCGATCGCGAGGCTTGCCCCTCTACACAATGCCTCTGCACCCATTGAACCTGTCCCAGCACACAAATCCAGCCAGCGACATCCTTCTATTGTTCCCTGCCAAATATTAAAGATTGCCTCCCTGACCCGCGCACTGGTGGGTCTGGTTTCTTTCCCATGTAAACTTTTTAACTGCCTATTACCGTAAATTCTCAGAGCCATGAGCTTAGGGTCAAAATTCACGCAGACTTTGGTACAAACTCACCTTAGCTCTAACTTTGAATGACAGAAAGTGGTTTATGCAAATATTAGTTAATTACTTCTTCAAGTAAATAATTAGCTACCACGTTTGTAGTAGAATTTTTCAGTCATTCCGAACGGGTTTAGTGGAGACGGTAAAAGAGGTTGGGTAATCGGATAATTTTACAAAAATTAACTCGTTTTTAAGCAGCAATTTGTTCGCGTACTTGAGCAACAAAATTAGATAGGATTTGCAATCCAATATTAGAAGATTTTTCTGGATGGAATTGGACTGCCATCAAATTTTCCCAGGCTATAGCAGCTGTTACAGTTTGACTGCCGTGGGTGACTGTCGCGGCACAGACTTGCGGATCGGCTGGTTCGACATAATAGGAATGGACAAAATATACCCAAGGTTGAGGCGCTAAATATTCCCACAAAAGACATTTTGGTTGGGTCAATTCCAGTTGATTCCAACCCATATGGGGAATTGTAATACCGGGTTCTGGACGGAAGCGTCGTACTTTTCCTTTGATAATTCCTAGTCCTGGTTCAATACCTTCTTCAGAGGAATCAAAAAGAATTTGCAGTCCCAAACAAATGCCTAAAAAAGGTTTGCCAGATGCGATCGCTGCTTTGATGGGTTCTTCTAAACCACGCGATCTCAAATGTTGTACTGCCGGATCGAATGCACCAACACCAGGCAATACTATTGCATCTGCCCTTTCTAAATCTTTGGCAGAATCTGTAATTTTAGGATTTGCACCAGCTTTTTCCAAACCTTTACAGGCTGAGTGCAAATTTCCCATGTCGTAATCCACGACTGCTATTACCGCCATTAACCTGCTCCCTGTCAATTTATTATGGAGGGTAATTCTATTTTAAATAATATTCCTTATGAAGAAAAGATTGCTATTAACTTCTTTTCACACTTGGCTACCTCATCAGGTGTCAAATTCTTCTGATGATTTATTGATTGAAGTTGCCAAACTTGATTCGATCTCTCATGATTTAAGTTTTGTAAGACTGCTGCCACCAGATGTGCAAGTTGCCAGTGCTCAAGTACTGAAAAAAATCGCGAAACTCCAGCCAGACGGGATTATCTGCTGTGGCATGGCCGAAAAGCGGACGCAATTAAGTGTGGAATCCAATGCTAGTTGTGGGGAAAGTGTGTTGCAAACAACGGTTGATTTAAAGCAATTGGTGGTGGGAACAGCTGCTGTTGAGATCAGCCACGACTGCGGTAAATTTGTCTGCGAGGGTCTTTATTATTCGGTGCTAGATTACCTGCGGCAGTTCCAACTAAAAGTCCCTTGCATCTTTGTCCACGTTCCTATTTTGACTGAAGAAAATTCATCCTCAATTCTTGCCGATTTTTTATTAATTATTCACAGGATGGCACTTTGGTAAAGTTGTTTGCGTCTCTATCTAGAAAAAAATATCTAGGTATATGTTGCCATTCTTACAAATTCTTCCTATTGCCCAGACAACACCTGTACCACCACCAGCTGAGGAAGTAGTCCAAACTCAACAAGTTCGTCCTCTACCAGGAAAGCTAGATCGGATTCCTACCTTTAATAGCAATAGCCCAGAAAAGGTGTTGAAAGAAGGAATTCTCCTTTCCACCTTTCCCTCAGCAGGGAAAAAAGTGCCAACTGCACATCTAAATTTCCCGTTTCAGGGACGATTTGATATTTTTGCCCACCACGTCGCCGAAGCACCAACCCCAGATAATTTGCGATCGCTATATCTGGGGATAATCTTGCATAACCCAGGCAAACAACCAGTAAAGGTGAATGTTTTCCAAGGGGCAACTTATTTGAGTCAACCGGATGCACCGTTTGTGGAATTGCCATCCTTTACTCAAAACTTGTTAGGAACAGTTTTCGCCGGGCCTGGCGATCGCGTTATGAATGATGTTCTGCGAGGACGCCGCCAAGATATTTTTCCTGCCCAAATCATCATTCCTGGTGGGCAAAGTCAGATGTTATTGAATGCACCTATCCCAGTTCAAGGACTGACACCGCCCTTAAATGGTCGGTCTACCTTAATTCGCCTGCGGAGTAATGGCACTGTCTATGCAGCTAGTCTGGCAATGTTTGCGCCTACCAATCCTGATGGCAGTGAACGTGCCCCTACTCTCCAAGAGTGGGAAAATTTACTTAATAATGGTGATTTAGCATTACCTCGCGATAAAACCCCCACTCCTCTAGAAAAAACTGACAAACCCATAATCTATGGACGAGTCGCCGGCGTAGCCCAGGGTTCCTTCTGGCGAGCAAATATTACAGATAGTCCCAAAGTCAAATACCTAACCATTCCCCAACCCGGTCAAGCTTATTCCTATGCTTTAAGTACTGTACATCGCGGCACATTAGGGACTGGTCAAATTCAAAGTGCGCCGATGCTGGTGCGCTATCCTGACACTGCCTATCGCGCCCACGGAAATTACGGAATCCAATACAGCCTGAAGTTACCACTATATAACAATACTCAAACACCACAAAGAGTAACTATTTCAATGCAAACACCCCTCAAAGAAGACCAGTTAGTCCAACCGGGGTTACGCTTTTTGAGTACACCAGGGCGGCAAGTATTCTTTCGTGGTACAGTGCGCTTAGGCTACAAAGATGACCAAGGCAAGCTACAAACCCAGTTTGTGCATTTGGTGCAAAGGCAGGGTCAGCCTGGAGAACCTCTAGTAGTTTTAAATATGAAAGCAGGCGACAAAAGATTGGTAAAAGTGGATTTACTTTATCCACCAGATGCAACACCACCGCAAGTCTTAACAGTTCAAACTTTGAAGAACACTAACTCTCTTTAAAATACAAGGGTGTGTTAAGGCTATGTAAGGATTTGAGCGTCCTTTGAGAGTTGGAATTAGCTGCAGGGCACCACTGGCGTGGCGGTGCGTTACGCACTGCTTTAACGCAACGGCAATAAAGGGGAGGAAAATCCACACCCCTTTTTGCCTCCCCTACGTATCTTTTCAAAAATCAAATACTAGTCCTATATATCCTTAAAGCACATATATATTTAATCGTCAATTATATATGTGCTTTAAGGTGTGTTTACCCTGAACTCATCCGCAGTTATTAGTCAGGATTGTTTCACACAGAACTGACAATGACTTAATCATCATCGTCTCGAGGGTTCCAATCATCAGGCTCAATCTGTAATGGTTTAGGAAACGTGTTAGCAATGGATTGCCAGGGTATAAATTTAAAGTTGGTGTTTGCTCGCACTTCACCTGCATCATCTAAGACCTCTGGGATATTCTCACCATCTTGAGTAACAAATAGACCCAGTGGAAATTCACTGTCTAAGGGCACGTTGATAACAGCCGCTCCGTCTGATTCTTGCACTCCATCTACCGTTGTAGTATCAACGATCGCAAAACTACCAACAAAACGATTGTTGTCTTCTCGTTCGTAGACGGCAAAGGTGTTATCACCTTGGCTAGATGCTAGCAAGTAGCCCTCATCATCGTCTGCATAGTAGATGGTCAGTCCTTCGACATCTGCAGAAAGGTGTTTGCCCCCATAGCCTGGATCGTTACTGAAGTCAATTTTGCATTCTTCTTCCACCGGGTCATAGGTATAGGGAACACCAAACTCACGGACTCGATCTAAGAGGATAGGGCGGGTGGAGCCTAGCGGCAGTTTAATCTTCCAAATGCCAACATCCTCTTGGCCGGCATAAAGCATGCCTAGATCCCGATCTACAACCATGCCTTCTACTTGGGGGAGTTCACCCGGATCTTCACAGGGAATCCAGGTTGTGCCATTGGGTAACTTGAATTGACTGGGAAGATTGAGTTGCTTAAGCTTACGATAGGTAATTTGTCCCCGATCGGTCTGTAGTAACTCAACTAGAGCAATGGCTGTACGGTTTCGCTGACTCACATAAGCAAACGATCGCCCTGACTTTGGCTCCTGGTAAACAGCAATCCCATAGGCGGTTGCCTGCTCATTAACTTGAGTTTGGCTACTGGAAAATATAAACGGTACATTAGCAGCCGTCACATCAGTTAATGGCGGCTGACCTGAGGATGCCGCTTGGGGATTAATGCTGTAAATACGCAGCTTGTCCGAACCGCGATCGCTCACGACGGCTAGATCAACCTTCTGATTGTTTAGAACAAAGCCATAGAGCACATCAATGTTATTAAAGCGGCCTGGGCTATCGTCAGGAGTTGGAGCTGGAGGTGCTGCAATAGATTGTAGTTGCACTCCCTTGAGGTTATAAACTGCGAGTCCAGCCTCTTTGAGAGTACTAACAACCAGACTCTTAGAAGGTGAAAATGGATGTACCCAGATGGCTGGATCGTCAGCATCCGCATTGCCCCCGGCATCATCATCAAAATTTGAGGGAGTTTCTAACTTGGGCTGAACTGAAACTGGAGTAACAGTGTTGCCAAGTACACTACTGGACGAGGTAAAAAGGGCAGTGGCCAATGTCAAGATAGCAGCAGATCGAACTAGAGCAGCAGCACTCTCATTTCTAAACTTCATTGTTACTCTCATTACATTGTTGAAGTATGAAACTGTAACAAGTGAATATGAAGTTCAATTTATAGCTGGGTTAAGTTTAGGGAAGAGTTCATTCTCTCTTTAACGTGATGCCAATTTAAAAAATGATTGCGACAGATGGATTGACACAACCTCGACAGAGACAGTAATTCCCAATCCAAAATCTAAAATCTAAAATCCAAAATGGTATGAGTCTTTAGGATACACCAACCGACAATAGTCTTCCAAAATCCTCTTTAGGAAGAGTTTAATTGTGTGGGGATCGTCATATCAATTCCGGTTGCGTCAGAATGATAAAGGTTTTGTTTTTGGCCACCAGTGGAAACACCAGTGGAAACATGCGATCGCTTGAATCAAAGATGGCTGTTTGAGAAGAACTTGGCAACGTTGAAATAGAACTTGCTCTAATTCATCAAGGCTTTGGAATGAACGATGAGCTAGTGGTTCATTAATTAAAGGCCAAAGACGTT